>USCJ01000028.1 GCA_900553215.1 uncultured Collinsella sp. | reverse complement strand
TGGTCACCATCAGCCACTACGAGCTGCCCTATGGCCTGTCCAAAAACTACGGCGGCTGGAAGAATCCCAAGCTCATCGATTTCTACCTCAACTACGTCCGCACCGTCATGACCGAATACAAGGGCCTGGTGCGCTACTGGCTCACCTTTAACGAGATCAATTGCCTGCTCATGGGCGGCTTTGGCGGCGTGATGGGCGGCGGCATGGTGCCCGAGGCAACTGACACGCCCATGGCCTTTGGCAACTGCGACTGGGACGATCCACAGGCGCGCTTCGATGCCCTGCACCACCAGTTCCTGGCGAGCGCTAAGTGTGTCACCATGGGCCATCAGATCGATCCTCAGAACAAGATCGGCTGCATGATCGCCGGCAACGCCTGCTACCCGCACACGTGCAATCCGGCAGACGTTTTGGCCGCACAAAAGCAGCAGCGCGAGATGAACTTCTACTGCGGCGACGTGCAGGTGCGCGGTGCGTATCCCTCGTGGGCGCCCAGCGTGTGGCGCCGCGAAGGCGTGCACGTGGAGGTTTCGCCCGAGGACGCCGCCACGCTGGCCGCCGGCAAGGTCGACTTCTACAGCTTTAGCTACTACATGAGCGCCACGGCCACGGCTGACCCGGTGCTGCTGGAGCAGGGCAACATCTTTGGTGGCGCCGGCAACGAGTATCTCAAGAAGAGCGATTGGGGTTGGGCGATCGACCCCGAGGGCCTGCGCTACTACCTGGAGGAGGTCTACGACCGCTACCAGGTGCCGCTGATGATTGTCGAGAACGGCCTGGGCGCGGTGGACGAGGTCGAGGCGGACGGTTCGATTCACGACAGCTACCGCATCGATTACCTGCGCGAGCATATCAAGCAGATGGAGATTGCCATCGAGGACGGCGTGGACCTGATGGGCTACACCATGTGGGGCTGCATCGATTTGGTGAGCGCCTCGACCGGCGAGATGAAGAAGCGCTACGGCTTCATCTACGTCGACAAGGACAACGACGGCAACGGCACGCTTGCCCGCAGCCGCAAGGACAGCTTCTTCTGGTACAAGAAGGTCATCGCCACCAACGGCGCCGACCTGTCCTAGCCAAGTCTCAACCAGCGTAAACGTCGCAACCACCACAAAGGGGCCAGGCACCTTTGTGGTGGTTTTTTCTTTGGTAGATATTTGGGACATGCCTTAAAATCTACCAAGTGGTTCATGTTGGGCGGAAAGACGTAAGGAAAGGGCTCGATGCGACCTTAGCAAGGCATACGGATAGATTGAGTCAATGGACGGCGCGGCGAATGCCCGCTGTCCACATTCGTATGCAATAAGGAGCCCTCATGCCCGCATCTGTATTCCCAAAATTCCGCTCGTCGCTGTCCGTGCAGGCCAAGCGCCTGGTGGCGATGCGCTTTCTCATCTACACCGGGTTTCAGACCAGTTATTTTATCGGCGTTATCGGAACACTCACCTATGCGGACGGCGCTTCGGTCGTCGCGACATCGCTGGCCGTCCTGTTCATGAACGTTTTCGTGATCCTGGGATCCTTTGCGGGCGGCGCGGCGCTCGACGCCTGGGGTCCGCGCCGTCATTTCTTGCTGAGCATTATCGGCGCGCTCGCAACTGGCACGGCAATCATCGCCTTTGGCAGCGCGACCGGCATCGTCCTGCTCGGCGCGGTGTTTCTGGGATTTGTGATGGGATTCGCCCAGCCCATTGCCACGTCCTATCCGGCCTACCTCACCGACGATCCTGTCGAGCTCAAAGACATCAACTCCGCCATCGCCATGTTCTCAAACGTGAGTATTATCGTTGGCCCCACACTGGGCGGCTTTGTCGCGGCTGCTGCGTCGTCGCGCGCGGTGTTTGTGCTCATGATGCTCTTTACCGCGTTGGCGCTTCTCGCCGGCTGGGGCTTTAGGCCGCAGACCAGCCATGTCGCCGGGCATGCGGATGCCGATTCGGCAGAGGAAGGGGAGCGTGCGGGACAAAGCTCCAACCCCAGCACGTCCGCCCGCGCCACCTTCGCAGCTAGCATCAAGACAGTCTTCACCAACAGCGTCCTCGCGCTACTTTTCTGCATCATTTTTCTTTCGAACTTTGGTTACGGAGCCTTCGACCCGCTCGAGTCGTTTTTCTATCGCGATGTCCTACGCGTCGGCGTTGAGTGGATGGGCTGGCTCTCGTCTGCCTGCGGTGTCGGCGCGGTGCTGGGTGCCGTGCTCGCGCTCCGCTTGCCGCCGCACCTGGTCAACCTTAAAACGCTGCTCGTGGCGCTTATGTCCGTGGGCCTGGGAAGTCTGCTCTATGTGGGGACGCCGTACGTGGGCGTGGCCCTTGTCGGTCAGATCGCCCTGGGCATAGCTTGGGGTGTCGTCAACCCGCTCCACAACACCATCGTGCAAACGACGGCTCCGCTCGAGCAACTTGGCCGTGTGAATTCGGTCATGGGCTTTGGCAATATGTTCGCTGGCGTGGCCCCTCTGGCGGTTGCACCGTGGCTGGCGGCAACATTTGGCGTACAACGGACACTCGTGGGGGCGGGCATGGTCGTGACGGCGGTTCCCGCGGCGCTGCTGCTGTTTGGACGCCGGCATCTGGATCGTGCCGTAAAGCGGTAAGAAACAGGTAAGAAACCATCACAACATTCGGTAAAAATCGCGATTTTGCCAAAAAACATCGAATGTTGTGATGGTTTGGCCCGCAAACGTCACTTCCACCACAAAGGGGGCCAGGCACCTTTGTGGTGGTTTTGCACCAAAGCGCCCCGTGCGCGCCTTGGTATACCATGTACGCCGTTCACGAATACACCCCACACCGCCGCACAACCCAGAAAGGCCCCCATGGACACCACCTTCAGCCACATCAAAGCCGTGTTCTGCGATATCGACGGTACGCTGCTCACGAGCCAGCACACGGTGTCCCCGCGCACCGTGGCGGCGATCCGCGCCCTGCGCGAGCGTGGCGTGCTCTTTGGCCTGTGCACCGGGCGTGACGCCCACTCGACCGAGGCCATGTACGAGCTCTGGGGCATCGAAGGCCTGGTGGACGTGCTCGTGGGCTGCGGTGATGCCGAGGTCATCGACCGCGCACACGACATCAACGAGCTGAGCTATCCGCTGCCGGGCGAGACCATCGCGCGCATCTGCAAGCACATGGCGGACCTTCCGGCAACGCCCGTCTGCCCCCGAGACGGCGTGTTCTACGTGCCCGAGAGCAACGCGTGCGTCGAGCACCTGTCACGCGTCGACGGCGTGCCCTACCAGGTGGTCGATTTTGCCGAGTTTTTGCGCGAGCCGCAGCCCAAGGTGATGTTTACCATGGCGCCTGAGGTAATGCCGCGGGTGATTGAGCGGGCGTCGACGTTTGCTGATGACACTGTTAAGGCGGCGGCTCTGCAAACCACGCAGCGGCTCTACGAGTTTATGGATCCGCGCGTGTCCAAGACACGCGGCCTTGTGCGTGTGGCGGAGCTCAACGGCATGGAGCTCCAGAACATCTGCGTGTTTGGCGATGCCGATAACGACACCTGCATGGTTGCCGACGCCGGCGTGGGCGTGGCCATGGCAAACGGCAGCGATGCCACCCGCTCCGCTGCCGATTTTGTAACCGCGAGCAACGACGAAGACGGCATCGCGATCTTTATCGAGGAACATCTGCTGTAGCGCCGGGGGAGAGCCACCACAAAGGGAATAGGCACCTTTGTGGCGGCCTCAGGCGATTTGGGCGAATTGATACCTAAAATCTGCGCGAAAATTCAAATATAGTTGTCTGAACATCATGCTTCTAACCACCGATGGGTTAAAGATATTCTCATCAATTTGGTAGGATATTCATCCCGGTTAATGACCTACCACTCACGGTCGATTTTCGACCGTTCACAGGATGCTCGCTCTTGAGCAAAATGTTGTGCAAATAAAACTAATGCCATTAAAAAATAATACGCAACTAAATTACCAGCAGAAACAAAAAATAGATAGCGAATAAACGAAGGTAAATCTGAGCAAATGTCAAGAGAATTGAGAACTCGCGACAAAAATGTCGGTTTTGTTGCTCAGATGTTTAAACAATCGTTATAATTGCATTACTAAACGAGCGCAATTACAGATTGCGCAGATACGTTTGATAGTGAAAGAGCAAGATCGCGGTCTCTTGGGGAGGAGACATCGATGAAAGCGAATTCGGACAAATCTAAGCAGAGTAATAAAGCGACGCGCCGTGTACTGGCAGGCGTTTTGTGCGGAGCCTCCGTTTTGAGCCTGGTACTGTCGCTCGTCATGCCTCCGATCTCGCAGGCCATTGCCAACGATGCCCAGACGGTTTCTACCGAGGAAACTGTGATGGGGGGGGGTTCCTCAAGTGAGTCTACTGGTGTAGACAACACCACTAACGGGGATACCGAAAACCAGAATAGCGACGATGCCGAGAATGGCGCGAGCGAAGACGCCGCTGCCGCAGGCCTGCCGTCCGACGACACGAAGGTCGGGGGTGACACGCAGCCTTCCGACGCACAGCCTGCGGATGACGGTGCTAACGGCGAGGGCGCAATCTCACTTGCTGCAAATAATGAATCGACTTATACAATCAGCAGTGGGGCTGAACTCAGCACGAAGCTTCTTGACAATAAACTTCGCGATGCATCCGGCTCAGCTATTTTTGAGCTCGTTAACGATATTGAATGCAACCAAGAGATTAGGTTTGAACAAACTGACGACAACCCCATCAATATCACCCTTAATCTAAACGGTCATAAGATCAAGTGCTTGAACACCGACAAGCCGTTATTTGATGTTGCTGGCGGCGCAACACTTACAATTAAGGACGAAATTAAGGACTTCGCGCCGGTGACTGAGACGGTTAACGATGTTCGACAGCTGACTAATCAGGGGCAGGACCTGAATCCCGATAATTATGGCGAGAAAGCCGAGCTAAAATACGATGATGGCATTCCGTCTGATCTTACCTACTACGTGACTAAATCGACCCCGAGTGGTACAGGGACAATCGAGACGCTTGTCAGCCATAGCGTCGATATTAAGGGCGCCATCGTGGCGTGCGGCGGCAACGCAAATCTAAAGCTCATCAATCTATATAACAACAACGGCAAGGGCGGCACGTTTAACCTTGTGAGCGGCGTGATCACGCAAAAACAAGGCGGCAGCGTTAGCAGCTTGGTCTATGCCGAGAACGGCTCTACCGTCAACATGCGCGGCGGCTATGTGTGTGGAGCTTCTGGCTCGGGTGCGGGCGGCGGAATTGAAATACACGGTAATTCGACCCTCGAGGTTTCCGGTGGCGTAATTGCCGGCAACAGTGCTCCTAGTGGCGGTGGTGTGTATGCTAAAGACTCCACGGTCAACATAACTAATGGCGTAATCTCCGGCAACAGCACGCTTGCTACTGGTGTTGGTTTCGGCGGCGGCATCATGGCCGAAGGCGGCAGCGTTACTGTTTCTGGTGGCTACATTACTAACAATAAATATGCCAATTACTGTGGTAACGATGGTAATGGCGATCATGGCGGTGCTGGACTTGCCGCTAAAAACGGTACTCATGTCACCATTTCGGGCGGCCAGATCACGGGCAACTATTCTGAGGAAGCCGGCGGCGGCGTCTATGTGACCGACATCGAACACCAAGGGGCGAGCTCGCGCAAGACAATGGCATGGCTCAACATTACGGGGGGAACTATTGCCTCTAACGTGAGTTTTCGCTCTGAGGGTGCCGGCATTCGCGTGGGCCAGATGGTTGACGCGATGATAAAAGGAACGTCAAATTCAAATCCAGTCTATATCACTAATAACCACTGCATGTCTCGCTTTGACTGGGGTGGAGGCGGCATCTTCGTCCAGGGCGATTCTAAGGTCGCGTCTAATGCTGGTAGGCTATTTGTCTATAACTCCTATATAAGCAGCAATGAGGCCGGTGGCTACGGTGGCGGCGTTGCGGTTTGCCCGACGGGTAAGACTTTGGTGACAGGCACCGACGGCACGGCGATTTTCGGTAATACTTCTGCCGGAAATGAGCAAAACGCGAACGACTACGAATCCGTGAGTAATACAGGCAATAACGGCACCCCCCATCTTTCCGGCGGTGGTCACGGTAAGGACCAGGACTCCGACGCCTACAATGCCGAAGTGTTTCGCGAAAACGGCCACGCGGACTTCTTCCTTGCGGCGGAGGGTCATACGACTCCGATCGCGGCGGTGATTGGCAAAATGCTTGGCGGCGGCGATGCTAAGTATCGGGGAAGCTTAGAGCTCCAGAAAGCCATTACTATCCCCGCTAACGGTGGCGTGCAGGTATATAAAAGCATCGGCCTGAGTTCGGATGTTAAGGCTCAAGACCCCGAGGCGATCAATGCGCGAAAGGCTGCGCTAGAGGCGGGCGCGACGTTTATCACGGGCAATTATTCCTGGAACCATGGCGGCGGCATCATGTCGAACGGCGACCTGTACATGGGCGCGCCTGAGGACACGTATGTCTATCCGAGCCTCAAGCTCAAGGCGACCAAGAAGCTGGAAGGCCGCAAGCTCAATGATGGGGAGTTCTCCTTTACGGTGTATCGCAAGGATTCAGACGACCCTTTGGCTGGCACGACAGCTGGCACGACATTCAATCGCGACGTTTGCACCGAGGTTGGAACAGCAGCAAATGATGCAGAAGGCAGCATTACGTTTGACCTTGGTGAACAATTCGCATCGAGTGGCGCGGGTAACGAAATCACATACTACTTGGTCGAAGACCCCGGTGGTGATTCTGGCATCACGTACGACTCCAGCGTGTATAAGATTGTGGTGACGGCCGAAGATACCAAGACCTTGCTCATGTCTGTTCCGAGTAAAGAAAACTCAAGCCAACTGAAGGATCTTTACATCCATAACTACACGATTAAAAACGTCGGTGTAACCAAGTACGAATTCCGCGAGTCGTCTGGGAAGTGGGAGAACGTAAAAGCGAGGAGCAAGGTGCAGAAGAGTGGAGACTATTATCCAATTATCTGTGAGGGTGACTCCACGACTTTCACTAACAAGTTCACTCCGTACGACTCGAAGGGCTCCTGGACGCCTATGGCGACTAAGGTCGTTGAGGGTGGCGAGATGAAGGAGTTCACGCTCCAGCTTGCGACCGACACAGATTTTACGGATATCGTTAGCAGCAAGTCCACCCCTGCCGACGGCGACAAGTCCCAGACCCTGAGCTTCGACAAGATTGATTACAAACTCGATCAACTCGACCAGCTCGCGTCTGGCCCCGCTGGCCGTGGTGCTTCCAAGACCTTCACGTACTACGTGCGCGAGAAAGACGACGGTTCGCTGTTCTCGCACTATACGTACGACAAGTCGGTCTATCAGATTACGGTTAACGCGACTGACGACTCTAACCACCATATCGACGTCACTGCGACCTACAAGCAGATTCAGGATCGTGATGGCAAGCCAGTGACCAACGACACGGGCCGCGAACTCACTGAAAGTTCCACCCCCACCTTCACCAACACCTACTCCACCTCTTTGCCCCTTTCTGGTATGTCGGGCGTCACTCTGACGTACCTTGCCGGCGCGGTGGTGCTTTGCGCTGCTGCGGCCTGGATGCACATTCGTCGCAAGGCGAATGCGAAGGGAGGTAAGCGTCGTGAATAAGAAAGTTTGCTCCTTCCCGATCTTGTTTGCGCTGCTTACCCTCCTGATCGGCACCTGCGCGGTTGTGTTCCCCGCATCCGCGCAGGCCGCGCCGACCTCGACCGGTTCCATCACGGTGAGCGGCACCGTGGCGCGCAGCTACGACGCCTACCAGATCTTTAGCGCCAACGTCGTCGACGGCGACAGCGACGCCAAGATCGCCACCGACCTCGCCTGGGCAAGCGACGCCGTGCGCGACGCCGCGCTGCCTGTGCTGCACAGCGCCGGCATGCCCAATTCCCAGACCACCGCGCAGGAAGCTGCCGAGTGGCTCAACACCGATTCCCACCTTACGAGCGCGCTGAGCGCGCAGCTCGCTCGTTCCCTCCAGAGCTCTGGCGCCGAGCTCGCGGCCCTCAACGCGGGCACGGCGGCCGAGCTGCCCTGCGGCTACTGGCTCATCGTCGCCGACGACGACGCCATCGCCCAGGGCGAGGCCGGCACCGCGCCGATCATGGCCCTGGTGGGCGGCAGCGCCGTCACCGTCAAGCCCAAGGCCGCGACCCCCAAGGTGTCCAAGCACGTGCTGGAGGACAGCACCGCCGCATGGCAGAAGGCCGCCGACGCCACGGTCGCCGACGACCTGTACTGGCGCCTCTCTGCCACGGTCCCGGCGGGGCTCACGGCCTACGACACCTACGCGGTGCGGTTCGTCGACACCATGAGCGCGGGGCTCGACCCCTCCAAGGTGGCCGCGAGCATGCGCGTGTACGTGGCGGCGGGCGCGGACGGTGGCTTCGACGCCGTCCAGACCGGCAAGGACGGCCGAGCCGACACCGAGCCCGCGAAGGGCTGGACCGACATCACGGCCCAGTGCGCCACCAAGGTAGCGGTTGACGGAACCTTCACCGTGCGTACCGGCGACCTCATCGCCGCGCTCGGCGGGGCCGACGCCTTCACCGCGGGCGCCCGCGTGGTCGCCGTGTACAACGCGCCGCTCAACAGCGCGTGCAACCACGGCATCGCGAAGGGCAACCCCAACGAGGTCTACCTGCGTTACCCGCGCTCTCCCTTTGCCGACCAGTTCAGCGATGCCGGCTTCACTCGCACGCCGAGCGATGATGCGTGCGCCTACACCTGGGATCTCGCGCTCACCAAGCGCGGCAGCGACGGCGACAAGCCGCTTGCCGGGGCGGTCCTGAGCATCGCCGACGACCGCGGCCGCACGCTAGCGGCCGATGGCACGTGGGATGCGGAGGGCAAGGCCACCGTCACCACGGGCGAGGACGGCCGCGTGACCGTCTCGGGCGTGGACTCGGGCAAGCTGGAGGTCCGCGAGCTCAAGGCGCCCAAGGGCTACACCGCCTTTGAGGGCACGTGCTGCGTGACGGTCAAGGCCGAGGGCCTGGATGTCGACCAGGTGGCGGCCGCCAAGCCTAAGGTGACCGTATCGGCCGAAAGCCCTCTGCGAGTTGATGCCGCCGATGCCGGGAAGGGTTTAGTCGAGTTGTCGGTGCTTAACACCCCAAGTAACGAAGTGAGTCGAGGCTTTATGCCCTCGACGGGAGATAGAACGTTGGTGTTGGTAACGGCTTTGGCCGTCATCGGAGTAGTGGCTATTGTCGTCGCGCTCGTCATCAAGCGGGGAGGAGGTCGCCATGATAAATAATTGCCCCCCCTTGCTCAGTGGCGTACTACCTCCGTAGCGATTAGAGCGCAGGGAAATGAGCCTGCTGACTTTTGGTGATGACGAGAATTAAAGCAACCTCCAAGAAAGAGGTCCCAACATGAAAACAACCAAGAACATCGCACGCCTGGCAGTAACCGCCGGCCTCACCGCAGCCCTGAGCTTCGGCGGCGTGATGGCGACAGTCACGATGGCGTTTGCTGCGGAGGGTGCTGCCCCCAGCTATTCGCTCACGATTAACAAGTCCGTGGACAATGACTCCACTTCGTTCAAGGCGTATCAGATTTTTAAGGCTGACGTTATTGACGGAAAGTCCGGTAAGGTTGCGTCCAACATTGAGTGGGCGAGTGATGACGCAGAGACTGCGGTCCTGAAGGTGCTTGTTGATAATAATGCCCCAGGGATTACCTTAGACTCGACCGCTTCTGACGTTGCCGACTACCTTTCCAAGATCACTGATACCACTGATACCACGAGTCTGCCGCAGAGCAGCATCCTTAACAAGATTGCCTTGGCTGTAGAGAAGAGTGTTACCGCTACGGGCGATTCCTTTGCCGCCGGTCGCGCTTTCACCACTACGAGCGCTGGCTACTACCTGTTCATGACCGATACCGACTCGCTCAGTGCGAATGAGAAGCAGACCGGTACCTCGCCGATCTTTGCAGTCGTGGGCGGCAACGCAGTGGTCGTTACCGAGAAGACGAGCATCCCGACCGTGACGAAGCAGGTCAAGGACGATGGTGCGGACAACGACTGGAAGTACAAGGCGGACTCCCAGATGGGTCAGACCGTTCAGTACAAGCTGACCGGCACGGTTGCAAGCAATGTCGACACGTTCAGCACCTACTATTATGAGTTCCACGATGAGCTGTCTGCCGGTTTGACTGTTGATAAGTCCACTGTCAAGGCCGTGATTGGTGAGACTCAGATCACGCCTACTTCTGTGACCGTGTCTGATCCCGATTCAAATGGCAGAACGGTCTTGAGCGTAAAGTTTGACGATCTTAAGGCTGCCGCCACGGCGGCCGGCGTCACTGTCGGCGAGCATACAAGGGTCGTTGTCACGTACAGCGCCAAGCTCGACCCGAATAAGTCCCAGCATGTCGTTGTCGGTGGCACGGGCAACTCCAACACCGTCAAGCTCATCTACTCCAACAACCCTGGCCACGATTCCCGGGGTGAGTCTGTGCCCGACACCGTGCGCGACTACACCTATGCGCTCAAGCTCGTCAAGAAGGACGCGACGGATGAGAATAAGATACTTAAGGGCGTAAAGTTCACCATCCGTGCCACTGATCCCGACGATATTGCATCCAAGGACATGTATGTCCAGGAGAATGGCTCCCTCGGTACTGAGGCTTATGAGTTCACGACCACCGACTCCGGCGAGATTAACGTCAAGGGCCTCGATGCCGGCACCTACACCGTCAAGGAGACCCATACGCTCGCCGGCTATAACACCATCCCCGAGTTCACCTTCACCATCAAAGCCATTGGATTCAACCAAGCAGAGGGAGAGGGAGAAAACAAGATTACGGTCAAGACGAGCACCAGGGGTTCCAATTTGGTCGAGGTTGACACGACTAACACGGACAACGGTACTGCTGCCTTGATCGTCAAAAACAAGCAGGGTTCCGGCCTCCCGCTCACCGGCCTTAACGGCGTGACGTTCACTTGGATCGCTGGTGGCGCGGTGCTGTGCATCGGCGTGGCTCATCTCATCCGCAGCCGTAAGCAGGCTGAGGAGTCCGAGCAGGAGTAACGCTCGCTCACCCATCCCTTTGGCAGGTGGGATGTGATGGCCATGAGACTTGCGGACACTTTTCTCGTCCATCCACGTTCTTGCTTTGTCATTTTCTTTTCGGGGCAGACTCCGCACTGGATTCTGCCCCGTTTTTTGGGATAACGCAGCCAGCCTCCACCGTCCGATGCGGGTACGTTCGTCATCGCGTTTCTTGACTCGTATGAGGTTCGGATTAAGGTCCGTAGGCGCACGCGCGGTGCGGACGGTAGAAGGCATTTGCGCCGCAAGCGCAAATAAGAATGCCCGGGGGTCGGATCCCGGGCATTTAACTAAAGCTGAAAACTAGGCTGCCCGCGCTCCTAAGTACTTACGCGGGGTGCGTCGTTTTCTGTTGACATTGTATCCCGAATCGCCCCGCCGATCCGGGACATTTTGAAAACGCAAATGCTGGCCTATGCTCGCGCCGCACAATGCTGTCTAGCTGTGTTGTCCGGCGCGGAAGCTCGCGATTCGGCTATTATTTGTTTAGACAACCTGAGCTGTAGAGGAGTGACCGGCGATGGTGCAGGGCACCAAACATATGAAGAGCAATAACGCCGCGGCAGACGGTGGCTCAAGCCCTCAGCCCAAACCTCAACCAAAGCCCAAGCGTCGCCGCAAGCGACTGCCGCGCTGGGCCGACCGGCTCATCACCATCGTGATCATCCTTGTTGGCGTGGGCCTTATGACCTGGCCGTGGATCTTGGACCGGCTCGAGGCCTCGGGCGTGTTCAACCAGATCAGCACCGTGTCCAGCACCGTGGACGCGCTGTCTGCCGAGGAGCGCGAGCGCATCCTGCTCCAGGCGCGCTCCTTTAACGAGCAGCTGGCGGGCGAGGCCACCGAGCTTCCCGCCGATCAGATCGAGCCCTACGCTCAGCAGCTCATCTTTGACCGCGACCCTATGATGAGCTGGATCGAGATTCCCTCCATCGACGTGAGCATGCCCATCTACCACGGCACGAGCGAAGAAGTCCTCATGGCGGG
>USCJ01000027.1 GCA_900553215.1 uncultured Collinsella sp. | reverse complement strand
AGGGAGCGCTGCCGCACAAGCCCTCATAGATAACGCAGGCAAGGGCAAAGACATCAGCGCGTTCGTCGACCGTGCCGGTCTCGATATCGAGCTGCTCGGGCGGCATGTAGCCGATGGTGCCGCCGCGCGAGCCGCCAAAGCCACCGGCGGACGACAGCCGCGCCATGCCAAAGTCGGTGAGCTTTACATTGCCCGAGTGGTCGATGAGCACGTTGGCGGGCTTAATGTCCAGGTGGAGTACGCCATTACTATGGGCGAAGGTGAGCGCCTGGCCCAGGGCATCGGCAATGGCCGCGGCCTCGTCGAAGGTAAGTGAGTGGCCGTCCACGCGATGCAAAAACTCGGCTAGCGACATGCCATCGACATATTCCATAACCAGGTAGGCATAGGCGGTGTCGTGCGTAAAGTCGATAACCTGCACGATATTGGGATGTTGAAGCATAGCGGCAGTGTGCGCCTCGCGCAGGACATCCATGATGTCGCTGGCGGGCATGCCGGAACCGTTGATAAGGGGGATGCGCTTAATGGCGACGCGGCGGCGCAGGTGCGTGTCGCGGCAGATCTCGATGGAGCCAAAACCGCCGGTCGCAAGCGTCTCGAGCGGCTGGTACCGCTTGAGCAGCTCGCGAGAGCTGGTGCCCTCCAAAGGAACGTCCGGCGAGAACCGGGCGGTATGTTGCGAGAAAAGCGGCATGGCCAACCCTCGTGCGTTTAAAGTTCGTTTGCGGGCGCGGGGCCAAGCCGTTCGCGGTGGCATAGATGCTGCTAGTGTAGCACGCTCGGGCAGATGGCGAGGAAACGGGGATGAGGTGGCCCGATCGGTTCGGGTCGTTTCGGCTCGTTCGGAAAGTGGGGGACCGGTTTTCAACCAAATAATGGGATGCGCTTTCCAAAGGGGGCAGCTTGCGGAAGCTGCATCCCAGAATAATGGCCTGGAACGGGACGGACTTTCCGAACCGGCGCTCAAAAGGAAACCGCATCCCATTTTGGAGCGGGGGCTGCGGACAAAAGCTGGACCGTGATCTGGCTCGGATTGGAGTTCGCCTGAATCATTGATGCTGGCTGGTGTGAGAACAGAGATAAACGAGCGGCTCGAGCGATATAATGACACGCTATGGAGGCCATATGCTTTTTTCCCGCCGTTCTGCTACATCTGCCTGCGCCATTGCGCTTGTCGTAATGGCGGTCACCCCTTATCACCGGTTTTCATCTTCAATCGGCCTGGCGTCAGGTGCAATGACCTGGCTCGTTATCCTGGGCGCATGCCTCGCGGCGTTTGTTCATGGTGCTGCGCTATGCAAGGGGGGAATGAGACGGCCGAGGCATCTCGGTGCTATCGGTGTTTTCCTTGGTGTTATTGCAACGGTTCCCGAGTGGGTTGACTTGGCCTTCTATGCTCGCGGAGATTCTATTCCATTCGTGTTTGCACCGATCTGGCTGTTGCATGGCGTTTCGTGCGTCTCGTGCTTTGCTGGGGCGTTGCTCCTCTCATATGTTATTTGGGACACGGCGGGCTCTCCTTTGACGCAGGGGGCGACGCCGACCGACGAAAGAGAGAATCGTCGCCTGCAGAACGCGATTTTTACAGAAACAATAGCCGTCCTGTCTTGCCTGCTGTTTTGCTGTCGAGTTTCATGGAGAATTGTCCCCGAGCCATGGGGGATACCCTCTGTTTCGGCCGCATCAATTGGCCTTGCGCTTTTAATTCCGTTGGTCTATCTCGCATTGGCTGTGGCCCCGCTGTTTCGCTGCTCCCGCGCCTTTGGTCGGGGGCAGAGCGACGTGTTTGCCCGTTCTGTGCTCGTGGCAGTCCCTATTGGCCTTGTTCCGGCTGTTGAGGCGGCATACTTCGCAAGCGATGCCGCGATCATTGCATTGCTTGCGATGGGGTCTGCTATCGCCGCTGCTTTCGTATGCATGTTACTAAGGAGAAAACGGGACAACAATTCGGATATCGCCCACGCGTCTGACCCATTCGATGCGGAGGCGTTTTCCCCTGCCCTGTCGCCTAGAGAAGAGCAGTTTGTTCGACTGCTGCTCAAAGGGAAAACGCCGGCGGAAATTGCCAAGGAGACGGATACGAAGCCATCGACGGTGCGAACAACGCTTCACCGAGCATACGGGAAGGCGTCAGTTGCGGGCTCACGCGAGCTCGTGGCGTTGTTTGCGGGTGAGGGTGATACTGTAGGGCCTGAGCTGCCGCAGCGGCATGCTGACGATATGTTGGCATCAGCTCGAACGCGCCGGCTGTTTCGATACCTGCTCACATTATTTTTTATCCTCCTTGCGGCTGGACCGTTGGTAATGGCGGATAGCGATTGGGGGTCCGGTGTTTCGCGGGCTGTCGCCTTTTCCCTCTTAAGCTACGCATTGGGTCTCGGACTGCTTCTGTCGCTACGCTACGCGGGTGGAAAACCGAATCGTGAAGCTGCGCTGGATAGAGCAGGTGAGGCGATTGAGCTCGGAGGTCCGTGCATGTGGGCGATACTGTCTGCTGCGGAATGGTCTTTTATCTATATCTCGGCATGGAGGTGCATACGCGTTCCGTTGATGGCTGTGCCGGTCCTGTTTTGCGGCGTGGCGTCTACAGCTTCGCTCGCTGTTGGGCTGCGTCCGTTTAAGGTGCATGCCCGTGCTCGGGCTATCGTGCCATTGGTGTCAATAGGTGTCGCTGCTTCAATCTATGCGGCCAGTAGGGGGCGAATTCATGGGTTCGTGGTGCTGGCGGGGATGCTGCTCACATATGTAGTGCTGCGAAGCTGTCCGCAGCGCAAAATGCTTGGGGTATGGATGCTTTGCTTTGGGGCGACGGCTCCTGTCTGGGCCGTCTTGCTCAACATGGCGCAGGATCTGATGGTTTTCGAGCCGCTGTTCCTTGCGTCGCTGTTGGGGCATAGTTCGGCTGTCAATGTCGTCGTGGCAACGGTGGTCGTCTGCTGGTCTGTGCCCATGTTCGTCACGCACATCGCGCTCGCCCACTCGGTTGAGAACGAGAGGGCCGTCTTGGAGTACCGTGCGAATGGGTTCGCCGAAACGGCTCGCGTGCGCCAGCTGGCTTTGCTTACATCGCGCTCCCTTTCTGATGTTCAGTCGCAAATTTTGCTGATGACGGCAGAGGGCGCAACGACAAAGACCATTGCGGAGGACGTAGGTTATGCTGCATCTACGGTGCAAGCGTTGCGATCCGCATCTTATCGCCAGTTGAAGATCAAGAACAAAGCGGAGCTTATTTCATTGTTATCGCAGGTGGATAACGTGTAAACGCCTGGATTATCAACTCAATAGCGAGTGTTTACAGACATCTTTCTCCATTCATGCAAAGGTTGCCGTGCGTCGACGCATTGTTAACCGCTTTTGATTGGAGAAGGCCATGATTAAGCCAAGGAGCGCTATTGCTCGAATCGGAGTCGGCTTGGCGATTGCAGCGGGTCTGTCCCTAGGGGTTCCCGCTGCATCGTTTGCACAAGAGGAGTTTGACACCTCTCAGGTTTCCAGCATTACTCAAAACGCCGATACGGGAATTACGACCTGTACGAACAATGCCGATAAGGCATTTAGTTTTCAATGTGCCGGGACGAGTGCAACTGGCTACCGTCAAAAGGATGATTCCTCATCGCTCTATCTGGATATCCAGGGCTATACGGGAAATCCGCTTCGGTTATATACAGACGGTGCGTATAACACAAGCGGTAGCGGCAGCATGAATTGTACTCAGGGAACGTATCGTTCGAATCACAAGGGACAGTGGGAAATGTATAACCTCGTCCGTGAGAACGGGCGATCTGCGGCGCGACTGACTGCATGGGCGGAGTCTGGCTACGGCACTGTTATTGGTGTATGGAGCCCCGACTGCGTCGGGCATTTCCACAAGCTTCCCGCATAGTTGTTTGAAATGGCTCCCTTCCGGCTTTCTGGGTCGGAAGGGGGAGGAGGACGTATGAACCAAAAGCTCGCAAGATACGAACTGTCGAAAACGATTAGACGTCCAGCTTTTATCCTTGCTCTCTTGATTGCGGTCGCAGTTGCAATAGCTGCCGCGCTGGAGCCGTGGGCAAATTTGGAAAAAGAACGTCACAACCTTCTTTCTTTTGGTTACGGCGTTGGCGTGCAAGCCAAAAATTATCTCGGTCAAACACGTGAAAGCAGCTTCGGTAACTGGATTGTTGTGAGCGCGAACGCGCCACTGTCTGCGTCGGTGTTTTTCTATGCACTGCCCCTGCTTGCAATGTTGGCTGGATCTTGGTCGTGCCTCTTTGAGCGTTTGAGTGGTTATGACATGCAGATATGCACGCGCGTTTCCAGAAAGGCGTACGTGAACGTAAAGATGCTGTCTGCTTTCCTCTCCGCGTTTACAGTGACTGCCATTCCTCTGCTCGTCAATTTCCTGATCGTCTCGATGCTTTTTCCTGCGTATCTTCCTCGGGTCGATGAGTCGACTTACGTAGGACTTTACCTGCATAGCTACTTCTCCGGTCTATTTTATTCGCATCCTTTGTCATATGTGCTCGCATACACGCTGTTCGATGCTGTCACGCTCGGGACTTTATCCATGGCTGTAGCTGGCTTCTCAATTTTGTTTCGTAGCAGAGTCAAAGCGATAATTGTCCCGTATCTGCTAATGGTTGCGTGGCATTTTGCAAATGGCTGGATCTTCGGCGTAATGGCTTGTGTGGGGTTTAACTGCAATATCCTCAACAGCATCAGGTCGGAATCGCTGAATAACTGGCCAGACATTCGAGCCGGTTTTGCGGAAATCATATTATTGACCCTTGCTTCGTTGGCTTTTTCTGGGGCGTGGAAAAGACGCGAGGTGGTCTGATGCTGTTTAGGCTGGTCACCGCGGACCTGAGGACCGTTTTGAAGAAGAACATCATTACCTTTATTGCGATTGCGGCAGTGACCGTTGCGAACCTGGTGTACGCCTACGGTTTGTCTTCTGTGTATGGGGTCAGGACGGATACCTTGGGGTTTGCGGACAATCTTGCGCTCGTGTTTGCCGGATCTGCTCCGTTTGAGCCTAGGCCCGGGGTCATGTTTGTGCCTCCGCTAGGATGGCTATTTCTCATTCTGCTTATTCTCTATGCAACACTCGATTATCCCGCCGAATCGTTGCACGGGTTTGGTTTGCAAACGCTTGTCCGATGCCAGGCGAGAACCCTTTGGTGGGTCTCGCGTTTTATCTCAGTGGCGGCGATAACGGCTTTTTCGCTGCTCGTGGTGGTTTGCTCTGTTGTGATTTGGAGCTTGATGGTGAGCGCCTCGTTCAGCGCGGTCATCCATGGCGAGTCGCTTCAGCTGGCTAATTTGGCGCCGTGGTTTCTCAAGGCGAGCGAAGCAGGTGCACTGCCGTTTTTCGCAGGTCTCTTTCTTGCTTTTGAGGCGCTTGCGTTTGTGCAGGCAACGGTTGGGCTTGTGCTTGGGCCGTCAGTTTCATTTGCGGTTGTAATGAGCTACCTGATCTGTTCGGCATATGCGCGGCATTGGGCGCTGCTGGGAAATGCCTTGATGCTGTTGCGCTGGGGTGGAATCGTCAAAGAAGGAATTGCGACGGGCTCGAGTGGCTTGTTTTCAATCGTGATTATGTCGTTATGCCTATCGTTGGGTGGACTGTGGTTTCGAAGGGCCGACCTTATCGAAAAGAGGGACAAGATATGAGTGTGATCGTTAGGGACGTATCGAAGCGCATGGGCAAAAACGATGTCGTGCGCAACGTGTCTATCGAGGTTGATCCTGGGACTGTGGTCGGGCTTCAGGGGATAAACGGTTCGGGCAAGACCATGCTTATGCGAGCGGTCTGCGGATTGATTAGACCTACCGAGGGCGAGATCATTATCGATGGTCAAAGACTTGGGGCGGATATCTCGTTTCCGCCGAGTCTTGGGATGTTGATAGAGGCTCCTTCCTTTTTAGGTTATCTGTCTGGCTACGACAATCTGGAACTCATAGCTCAAATCAAGGGCGTTGCCACCCACGAAGACATTCGCTCCGCTCTGCGGCTCGTGGGGCTCGATGCAGACGAAAAAAAGAAGTTCCGAGCATACTCGCTTGGGATGAAGCAGCGTCTGGGGATAGCTGCGGCGATTATGGAAAAGCCGAAGCTGCTTGTTCTCGATGAACCAACGAATGCCCTCGACGAAGCAGGCGTGGAAATGCTCAAGCGTGTTGTGGCGATGGCGGCATCAACGGGTCGCGAGGTTCTTCTGTCTAGCCATGACGGAGAGGTGCTCGAGGAGCTGGCCGATCGGGTTTACTGCATGCGCGACGGTGCCGTTGTGGAAGTTCGGGAAAGGTCGTGAGCGCGATGAAGAAGACCCTGTGGACGAGAAGATCGGCGCTTGCGCTTTTTTGCTGTGCTGCTACCGGCCTTGCGGGCATGAGGGTGAGCGTCGTTAACAGGAATCGGACAGTCATTCCTGAGAAATATTACGCGGAGGGCGAATGGCTCTCGATGGATGGAGCGTTTCTGGGATCGAAGGATGTGGTGACTGATGGGTATTCGTTTTGCATAGATGGAGCAGAACTACTCACGCCGCGCGAGTATCTCAAACGAGCACATGACGATTATTCAAAATATGGCACCGTGGATACGAAAACGAGACTGAAGGATGCCGACATCATGTGCGTTATCGCCGTAAAGATGCGTGTCAGAAATAGGGATAATATCGACGGTGGAATCAAAGCGTATGTTTGGCATCTGGTTCCGGAGTCTGCGCCAAACTATGATTTTGTAGTCAATACCGATCTGATAACGCAAGCCATGCCGGTCCTTGGCGGCTCTGCTGCGTTTGCCGTGGAGGTTGGGGCAGAAAACGAGTTGCTCGTCCCATTTATGATGCAAAACACCAACGACTATTTCGAAGATTACGAAACCGTCCGTTTTGAGAAAGCATTTCCCGGGACTTACACGATGAAGATGACCGATCTGCCGGAGCGAAGGCTCTTAAGGTTTGAAGTGAAATAGCTCGAGAGTTAGGCAAAACGGGTCCATCGGCAGTACGCGCGCCCGATTTCAGGCGCCCCGACCCGGAATCGGGCGCGGGACGAGGCACCTTCGGTGTCGGCCAACCTAGCGCCTCTTCTTGCTCTTCTTCTGCTTGCGCTGCTTGCCCTTGTCGCCCTGGGGCTTGTCGGTCTTGTCGCCCTGCTTGGCCTCGGCGGCAGCCTTCTCGGCCTTCATTTTCTTCTTCTTGGTCTCGATGCGGAGCTTTTTGTTGATGCGCGCCTTCAAGAAGGGGCCAAACTGCTCGGCATCGCCGCGAACAAAGGTGTCCTTGGGGATCGTCACGCCCTGGTCGGCGAACATGGCCACAAAGATGCGCTCGCCGTCGAGTACGTGGTCGAGCTTCTCAAACGGGAAGAACTGCGACTTGCCGCTCTTGCCCCATACCATCAGGCCGTCCTTGTTGACGGCGACGCGGCGATAGCGGCCGCCCATGGACTCGTCGCTCTCGACGGCATCGATAAAGTCGCGGGCGAGCGTGTGGTGCAGGTTTTTGCTCCACCAGGCCAAAAAGGCGCCGAACACGATCAGGACGACGCCAAACTTGATCCAGTTGCCGCCGGCCACCAGCATGCCAACGCCCAGCAGCGCGGCAATTGCCGCGGCGACATACAGCGAGCCGCGACGCCTGGGCGAGGCGACCAGACGGGCGAAGTCGGTGACGAGGTCGTTTTCGTACTGGTACTCGTTGAGGTACAGGATGCCGTCATCGGCTGCTGCCTGCTCCTCGAGCGCGACCTCGATCTGGTCGGCTGCTTCGGAGGGAACGAGGTTGCTCTCTGCGTCTGCCATGCTCTTTGGACTCCTATCGCGGCGGGCTCGCCGTACGGGTTATTATGAATGCAGTATGCCGTGCGACCGCATGGCCGTCGCGGCAACAAGACTCAGTATACCCGGGGGAGCACCCATGGAATCGTTGTACCGAAAGTATCGCCCGCTCACCTTCGACTCCGTGGTGGGCCAGCAGCATATCGTCTCGACGCTCGAGCACGCCATCACCGAGGGGCGCCTGTCCCACGCGTACCTGTTTTGCGGTCCGCGCGGCACGGGCAAGACCACTATGGCGCGTATTCTGGCCAAGGCACTGCTGTGCCACAATGCCGAGACGGCGCGCGCCGAGGGTGCGAGCGGCTGCATGCCCGACGGCACCTGCGAGGAGTGCGAGCTCATCGCCGAGGGTAACCATCCGGACGTCTACGAGCTCGATGCCGCAAGCCGCACGGGCGTGGACAACGTGCGCGAGGAGATCATCAACTCCGTCAACTTTGCCCCGGTGCGCGGCAAGTACAAGATTTATATCATCGACGAGGTCCACATGCTCACAACGGCGGCGTTTAACGCGCTGCTCAAGACGCTCGAGGAGCCGCCGGCACACGTGATCTTTGTGCTGTGCACCACCGACCCGCAAAAGATTCTGGAGACCATCCTCTCGCGCTGCCAGCGTTTCGATTTCCATCGCATCGGCAACGAGGATATTGAGCATCGCCTGGCATACGTGTGCGAGCGGGAGGGCTTCGATTACGACGATGAGGCGCTGGCTATCGTGGCGCGCCACGCCAAGGGCGGCATGCGCGACGCGCTCTCCACGCTGGAACAGCTGAGCGTCTTCGGCAACGGCACCGTGCATGCGGACGATGCCCGCTCGCTTTTGGGCGAAGTTTCGGACCAGATTCTGGGCGAGTTTGCGCGCGCCATTGCCGATCGTGATGTCGCCGATCTGTATGGGCTTATTCGCGCGCAGGTCGAGGAAGGCAACGATCTGCTGGAACTGACGCGCGACCTGGTGGCGCACGTGCGCGACGTGTACGTGGCATGCGTTGCCGGCGCCCGTGCCGAGCTGTTTGAAGGCGGGGCCGAACAGGCCGAGGCGCTTGCTGCCGAGGCCGCTGCCTTTGGCGAGCATCCTGCCGACCGCCTGGCCCGTGTGCTGACAGTGCTCGACGATGCCGCACTGGAGATGAGGGGCGCGAGCGACGTGCGTCTGGTGCTCGAGATTGCCTGCACGCGTCTGGCACGTCCCGAGGCTGATTTAACGATTGAGGCATTGGCCGAGCGCGTGGCACGTCTGGAGGCCATGGTTGCCAACGGCGCCGTACCGGCGAGTGTGGCCGCTGCTCAGGCCGCCGCGCCTGCAGCATCCGTACCCGCAGCTGCCCAGCAGCCGACGCTCATTTCGGGCGTCCGTGCTGCCGCTCCGGCGGCATCCGCTGCCCCCGCTGGTACGTCCGCGCGCCAGGGCGGTATGCCTTGGGACCGTGGTGCTGCCGCTCCGGCGGCTCAGCCTGCGCCCGTGTCAGCTTCCAAGCCTGCAGCGCCTGCACCTCAGTCTGCGCCGGCTCCGATGCCTCAGCCCGTTGCGGCCCCCGCGCCTGCCACCGCTCCGGCACCTAAGCCCCAGTCCAACAATGCCGCCCAGGTTGCCGCCGCCGGTACTGCCGAGACGCCCGCGGTCGAGGATGCCGGAGAGCTGCAGCGCAAATGGGCCGAGGTTGTCGAGCGTGTCAAGGCGCGTCAGGCTTCCTACGCAGGGCTTTTGCTCAACGCTCGCGCCACGGCCGACGACGGCTCCAAGCTCACGGTCTCGTTCCCCGCGGGTTCGACTTTTGCCATCAAGATGCTCGGTCGCGCCGATACGCAGTCGGTGGTCCTGCCGACGGTCTGCGCGGTCTTCGGTCGTCGTACCGTCGACTATGTCCTGGATGGGGGTGGCACGCCGGCTCCTCAACATGAGGAGCATTCTCCATCTGCACGGGCTGCGGTATCTGCGGACCCGCAACTCGTGTCCTCGGCGGCCCCTGCATCCTCGAGCGCCAGCGCGACGCAGCCAAAAGCGGCACCGGTAGCGGCACCGACCCTGTCGGCGCCTAAGCCCGTCACGGCCAAACCGGCTGCTCCGACACCCGCGCCCAAGCCCGCCTCGCCCGCGCCCAAGTCGTCTGACCTGGGCAAAGCCCCCTGGCTACGCTCCGACAACCCCGCCGGCGCTCCTGCCACGGGTAAGCTCCCGACTGAGCCCGCGCCCCGTGCGCCCGAGCGCTCTGCCGCTCCCAAATCTCAGCCTGCCGCGCAGTCTGCACCGTGGGAATCCGAGCAGGTGCCCTACGACGACGCCATGGTTGCTGGTTTTGCTGCCGATGCTGGTGGGAACGATCTGCCTCCGTTCGACGTGCCGGGTGCGGCGTCCGCGCCCAAGTCCGCTGCAACTGCCCCCAAAGAGGAGGACGCTCCTGCAGCTCCCTGGGAGTCCAACCCCGGCGCCGGCAGTCCCTTCGGCCATCAGGGCGCAGCCCCGAGCATCCCGCAGACCGAGGACGAGGCCAAAGCCCTCATCCGCAGCGTCTTCGGCCAGTCCACCATCTTCAAGCCGGTGGAGTAGCTGCGCAGGCGGGTATACTGCTCAAGAAGAGAACCCCTTGCCCGGGCGCATCTGTATTTCGGACATGTGTAGCGTGGTGCCGCGCATCTCGCATTCGAGCAGGCAGGTACGCGACGGTCGTCCTAGGGTGCTGAGGTCGACACGATACGTCGCACGACTGTCTGTGTACTCGACTTGCATGTCGTTGGCAACTGCTCCGATTGTCAAAAAAGAGCCTGGCTCGGCATCAACAATCTTGGAATCTTTTATCTTGACCTTGAACTCTTGGTAGAGGGACGGGCTGTTGTAGTAAATGGTTCGGGTTCCGTCGGTGCACTCATCGGTCGCTTCCCATTTGACGACGGGCTGGTCCGAGCTGGCTATCAGCAGTTCTGCTCCAAAGGCTATAGCATGGGTGATGACAACCAGTAATGCCCAGCCGACAAAGAGATAGAGAACCACATATGCAACGGGGTGTTTTGAGCGGATGTTTTGGAGCGCGTCGGGGGCATTCATGGGGGTACCTCCAAATTGCTGTCTGTGACAATCAAATTATACCCTGCCGTCATGCGTGCCGCCTCGAGTAGTGGCTCGGCATTTAGCCATTTAGTGGTACGCATTAAATGTCGGATTCCGGCTCTACAAGATTTAGCTTTCAATATTATGCAGATGCGAATTATTCAACTTCGCATAATCTTTGGGTGCGGCTTGCACTCCAGGACATGTATATCGACTGAGGTAGCGTGTCCGCCCCGCTTGCTTGCCCCGCGCCGTGGTACGATTTTTGAGTTTGAAAGTCCCGTCGCGCTCCGGCTGCCCTTGCAGCTTGTCGCGCGGCCGCACGTAAAGGAGCCATCATGGCCGGTATGAACATGCAGCAAATGATGAAGCAGGCTCGCAAGATGCAGGAGCAGCTTGCCGCCGCGCAGGAAAACCTTAAGTCCCAGACCGTCGACGCCTCTGCCGGCGGCGGCATGGTCAAGGTGACCGTTAACGGCGAAATGGAGCTCGTCAGCCTCACCATCGATCCCGATGCGCTCGATCCCGAGGACGTCGATATGCTGCAGGACATGATCATGGCTGCCGTCAACGAGGCCGTTCGCGGCGTCAACGAGCTCGCCAACAAGCAGATGGGCGCCATCACCGGCGGTCTCAACATCCCGGGCATGCCGTTCTAAGACGCGCATATATATGAGTGCCAACCATAGCCTGCAAAAATTGCTCGATGAGCTGGGTCGCCTGCCGGGCATTGGCCCCAAGTCGGCTCAGCGCATCGCCTATTACCTGCTCGAGGCCGATGCCGAGGAGGCGCGCCGCCTGGCCGAGGCCATCCTGGAGGTTAAGCAGGAGGTTCATTTTTGCAGCCGCTGCTTTAACTACGCCACGGCCGACGAGTGCTCCATCTGCCAGGATTCGATGCGCGATACCACTCGCATTTGCGTGGTGGGCGAGCCGCGCGATGTCCAGGCGATTGAGCGCACGGGCAGCTACCATGGTCTCTACCACGTATTGGGCGGCGTGATCAGTCCCATGGACAAGATTGGCCCCGAGCAGCTGCACATTCGTGAGCTGCTGGCACGCTTGGGCCACGAGGACATCCACGAGGTCATCATCGCCACCAACCCCAATATTGAGGGCGAGACCACGGCGAGCTACCTAGCCCGCACTATCAAGCCGCTGGGCGTCGAGGTGTCGCGTCTGGCAAGCGGCCTTCCCGTGGGCGGCGACCTGGAGTATGCCGACGAGCTTACGCTTGGGCGCGCCATTGAGGCCCGTCGCACGATTTAGGTGGCGAG
>USCJ01000026.1 GCA_900553215.1 uncultured Collinsella sp. | reverse complement strand
GGCAATCGCCAGCTCGCGGGCGGTATCGATACCGTCTTGCGCGGTAAAGACGTTCTTGGAGCGGATAATCCGATCGATATGTTGCATGGGCATCCCCATCTCTGGCAGGAAATTCAACACCCCCGAGTGTACTCCCCTGCCCTTGCAACAAAACCCCAAGCGGCAAACGGCAACTTTACCAGCCCTAGCGGCAGGTGGCATACTGGAGAGAGCCTGTACGATTTTGCGATCAACCCAGCAAGGAGCAAATCGACCATGACGAAGACCAAGGCACAGCAAATTATGGCGGCGACCGAGGCTCGCGCGGCTGACGACGTCACCGCAGCCATCCAAGATATCGCCGCCGAGTTTGAACCCTACATCATCAAGCAGCGCCGGCACTTCCATAAGCACCCGGAGCTGAGCCTTGCCGAGGAGCGCACGACTTCTGACATCGCCAACCAGCTCGACGCCATGAATATCCCCTACGAGCGCCCCCTTAAGACGGGCCTGGTGGCGACCCTTCGCGGCACCGCGCCCGACGCCTATCGCGAGGACGGCACGCCGCGCCGCCGCATCCTGCTGCGCGCGGACATCGACGCCCTGCCCGTCACCGAGCAGACCGGCGAGGAGTTTGCCAGCGTCAACGAGGGCTGCATGCACGCCTGCGGCCACGACTGCCACATCGCCATGATGCTCGGCACGCTGCAGATCATGCGCCATATGACCGACGACATCCACGGCGAGGTCCGCATCGTCTTCCAGCCCAGTGAGGAAAACGGCCAGGGTGCCAAACTCATGATCGGCACGGGCGTGCTCGACGGCGTCGACGGCGCCTACGCCGCGCATATCTGGAGCGAGGTCGACGCCGGCACCGTAAGCTGCGAGCCTGGCCCGCGCATGGCCAATACCGACTGGTTCCGCATCGATGTCCGCGGTACCTCGTGCCATGGCGCTATGCCCCAGCGCGGCCACGACGCTGTCATGGTTGCCGCCGAGATCGTCAACGCCCTGCAGACCATCGTCTCGCGCGAAATCAGCCCCTACGAGCCGGCCGTCATCACCGTTGGCGAGTTGCATGGCGGCACCGCGCGCAACGTTATCGCCGGCACGGCCTACCTCGCCGGTACGGTGCGCACCTACGGAGATTCGACCCACGAGGAAATGCCGGAGCTTATGCGCCGCATCGTGGAGCATACCGCGGCCGCCTTGGGCGCCGAGGCAGAGCTCACCGACTACACCATCGCCAACTACAAGGTCGAAAACGACGCGGGCTCGAGTGAGCGCTGCCGCCAGGCTGTGATCAAGTGCCTGGGCCCCACCGGTCAAGGTCATTACCGTGGCACGCTTTCGGGCGAGGATTTTTCGGAGTACCTGCGCCGCGTGCCGGGCGTGCTCGCCTTTGTAGGTACGCGCAACCCCAAGATTGGCGCCACGTACGCCCAACATTCTTGCTTCTACAAGATCGACGAGACCGTGCTGGCAAAGGGCTCCATGGTGGCCGCCCAGTATGCTATCGACTTTTTGGCCGAGCCCACGCAAGAGGAGCTCGACGGCCCCGCGATTACCGCGGTCGCCGAAACCAACCCCGATCTGGCCGCCAAGCTACGCTCTGCCAAGGTGACGACCGCCGAGGCTCGTGACGCCATCCATGATGCCCGCACGGCTCGCCATGCCGCAATCAAGGGCATCCACGAAGCTCGTGCCGCCGCTCGTCACGAGGAGAAGCACGGCGAGTAGTCGTCACGCCCATCCATAACAGCCTGGCTAAAGCAAAGCGGGGGCGGACGTTATCTCAACGTTCGCCCCCGCTTATGTGTCGACCGTTTTTCTAGCGCGTCCTCCGTCACGCCAGGTAAGAGCGAAGGATGGTGAGCCAGCGTGGGGGTTCGAGGTGGATGATATCGTCGGGAACTCCGGCGGGCGCATAGCCGCCAAAGAGCAGACCGGCATCTGCCGGATTGACGAGGCGCACGATCCATACGACGACGACCAGCACGCACAACACGGTGACCGCAATGTCGATACCACGCTTTAGCTTGCTCGATGCCACCTCCTCGCGCACGAACGCGAGCACAAACGCAATCGGCACCACCCAAAACAGCGGATGGTAGGCAAAGGCAGCCGCATAATCGAGGCGCAGCGCCGCCAGCCACGCCCTCGTCATGCCGCATCCCGGACAAGGAATGCCCGTCATCAATCGAAAAATGCAGCCAATGTCGAGCAGGTAGAGCGCGAGCCAGGCGACAAAGAGCGCGCCGGTGCAAAAAAGGGCGCGGCGAAGGAGCTCTGCCGTGCCCCTATGTCCCTGGAAGCTGTTCACGCCGCCCTTATTGTTAGGCACGAGCGCCAAGGCGAGTGTTGTAAGCCGTTGCCATGGCATTGGTATTATTGATGACGATGTTCATAGCGAAGATGGGACCAAGGCCGCACAGGAGCGCGCCGAAGATCTGCCACAGAAGAACGGTGGTGCCGTTTTCCTGGAACACCAGGCCGTAGCGAGGAGCGTTGGCCTGCAGGCGGTTGCCAATCTTGTAATACCAGTAGTACGCGTAGAAGCCGCAGGTCACAAACGATAGAAGGATGAATTCCGCCAGACCCGGCGTGTAATCGCCGTCATCCTGACACAACGTGTTGACGTCGCGTGCCAAGCAATACAGGAAGTAGAACGAATAGATACCGCAGGTCACAAGAGAGAGCAGCAGCCAGCCGATCAGGCTGCGGTCAGCCTTAATGGGGTCATAGCCCATCGGAGCGGATGCGGACTGTTGGGCGTATTGACCGGTGTACTGCTGCTGAGGCTGGGGCGCGGGCTGAATAGCCTGGGCCGGAGCGGGCTGGGGCTGCGGGGCCGCAGCGGCAGAAGCGGCACCAACGGCGGATCCGCAAACAGGGCAGAATTTGGCATCATCCGAAATGGGAGAACCACAAGTGGGACAGAACATGAGCCTCTCCTTTTCCTAAGGCGTCGCACGCCTTCAAACCTTACACGTCTACGTTCTCAACAATAGCCGCGACGTTGTTGCGCAACATTGACCAATTTCCGAGAAATTTTGCTGCAACCGTTTTCCCAGGCATTTTCTTGCTTTCGCAGTAGAAAAAGGCACCCCGGGCTCAGTTGCCCAGGGCGCCTCGACCGGCTATTCGGTTTGATTGTTTTCGGCAGCAGGATTATCGCCCGGCTCATCCGCCGGCGTGGCAACGGCATCCCAATCGGGCTCCGCAGGCGTCGCCTCGGACGCCGGTGCGGGGACAGGAGCAGGTGCCGGGGCAGGGGCAGGCGCGGGTGCCGGGGCAGGTGCAGGCGCGGGCGCCGGGGCAGGCGCAGCACCAGTGGCTGCCGTGGGATTGAATCCCGCAGGAGCAGGCTTCTTCTCACCCGGGAGCACAAAAGTCAAAACGTCGTCCTTGTCCTCGTCGGCCCACTCGCTTGCGTAGCGTGCAACCCAATAGCCAACGGCGCGATGCTTGAGCATGTTGCCAAAGACCGTGAGGAATACCGTGACAAACGCCGTCAGCACCAAGAACAATACGAGCGTGATGCCACCGCCGGTAACAAGCGCCTCAATAGCCGTAGGACGGTAGTAGTAGCTATACATACCGACAGAGGCAATGGTGCCAAAGACGAACGTCAGGATCCAGGTGACAACGTTGGCGACCAGGCCCGTCAAAAACTCGGGAAGGAACGAAGCGCAGAACAGCTTGGTCTTATTGTTCTTAAAGGCCGCCCAGACCTTATCGAGCGAAAACGCGCTCTCGACGCGGCCGGTCACCGCAAAGTGCATCACGGCGATGTCGGCGAACATGGTAAAGAAGACGCCCAGGACCGCCGCGGCAATCATAGCCAGAACAAACAGGCCCAGCGAACCGATCAGCGCGGCCTCGAGCGCATAAGAGCCGTAATATGAATACGAACCCGCGGCACCAATTACCACGCTCTCCACCAGCGAAAGCGCCACACCGATAACGGGAATGGCAGCGATAACCTTGAGCACGCCCGAGATAACACCCGAAAAGACGCCCAGACCAAACGACGTGGAGCGCATCAGCGGACGATCCATGCCGTCATCGACCTTAAGCGACAGGTCGCGGCCCCATTCGATGCCAAAGCCAGAACCGCATGCGCTTGCCACACAGGCAGCCAAAAAGCCGATGGCAGCCGCGATACCGCCGATAACGGGAATGAACAGCACGAGCACTGACACGACACAGATGAGCGCCGGCAAAAAGGCGATCTGGCACACGCGCTGCAACACGCCCGGCGTCTTGGTCATGTCCTCAAACGCCTGAGCCACACAGCCCTTGGACGCATTCGCCACGGGCGGTTGCGGAACAAACTGCTGGGGCTGACCCTGAGGGGCAGAGGCTGCGGCACCGGCATTAGGAGCACCGCACGCGCCACAGAACTTGTCGTTGTCGCCCATGGGGGCACCACACTGCGAACAGAACATCGAAATCATCCCTTCGTATCATGAGCGAATCATCTGGATCGCAAACGATGTCTTTAGCATCATTATCACCCAATATGGGGACAAATGCTCCAACATGACGTATTTGCAACGCGCAGGGCGCTATTCGATTGTTTGATGAGCTCGACCGCGTTAGTTCGTTCCGCGGAAACCCTTGCCGACGATCTCGGAGCTGTCGACAATCGTGATAAAGGCACCCGGATCGATCTCGCGCGCGTAGCGACGCAGTTGCACGGCCTCGCGACGACTCAGCACGCTCATGATCACCGTCACGCACTTGCCCGAGAAAGCACCATAGCCGCGGCTGATAGTCGCCGTACGGTTGAGATGCTTGACGATAAACTCCTCGACCTTAAGGGGCTCGGAACAAATGACCGTGCAGACTTTGCGCAGGTGAATGCTCTCGATGGCCTTGTCGACCACAAGCGTCTTGGCAAACAGGCCAAGCACGCAATACAGACCGACGCGCGGGCCGTACAAGAAGGCCGCGATGGTCACGATGCCGATATCGACCAACAGCAGGGCGCGGCCAATCTCGAGCGTCGTGCGACGTTTGAGGATCATGGCGAGAATGTCCGTGCCGCCCGTCGAGGCACCAATATCAAAGACGATGGCGCTGCCGAGCGCCGGCAGAATCACGGCAAAGCACAGGTCGAGCCACATATCGCCCGTCATCGAGACATCGGTCGGAATAAAGAGCTCAAACAGCGAAACATAGGCGGACAGCGCAAACGAGGCGAAGACGCTCCACAGGATTGCCTTGCGCTCCAAAAAGATAAAGCCCAAAACGACGAGAACCGCGTTGATAATCCACATAAAGACGCCGACGGGCAGGGTCGGGAACAGCGTGGACAGAATGACCGACACGCCCGAGGTGCCGCCAAAAGCAAAGTGATTAGGGGTTTTAAACGCGACGATGGCAAAGGCCGTGAGGATCAGGCCCAGATTGAGCTCGGCAAAAAAGCGCGGAAAACCTGGCTCCTGGCTGCGCTTGCGACCAGCGCGCTCGCCCCGCTCGATAACATCGCGATCGACCACGCGCTCCATCGGCACTACGGGAGGACGATGCACCTCCTCGGCAGCACGCGACGCCGCCTCTGCCGCAGCGGCCTCAATTGCCCATGCCTTGCTTTCTGTTTCGTGCTCGTCGGCCATTACGGCAACCCCTCGTTAACAATTTGGAAACAATGCGCCCATTAGAGTAACGCGGAACGTGGGGATTGCAACCCTTAGTTAGACGAGCGGTATGACTATATCGGGAGCGTGCAAAAACGGCCGGCCACGCTTTTGCTTGCGCGGTCGGCCGTTTAATGTTTTCGCAGATAAAACCTGCCAAAACAAACCTGTCCCCTTTTGGAAGGTTATTCGTGCTGGCTGGTGCGGTGCTCGTACTCCTCGGGGGTGATGACATCCTCGATGCGCAGGTTGACGCCCGCCACCTCAAGGCCAGTCATCGCGGCAAGGCGCTCGGTGACACGTGCCTTGACATCGTCGAAGATCGCGGGCGCATAGGCGCCGTACTCGATGATGACGGAGATGTTGACGACCACGCGATTATCGTCGGTGACCTCGACCGTCACGCCCTTGGTCAGATTCTCGGCACCAAACTGCTCCTGCACAAAGTGCATGAGGTTACCCTTCATGCCCAGAACGTGCGGAACCTCGCGGGTGGCCATGGCAACGATCTTCTCGATCACGCCGTTGGAATAGGTGAGCGAGTCCTCGGACTCATCCGCTTCCTCGTCGTCCTCATCCGTATCGGACTCGGCCTCGACGAGAGCCTCATCCTCGAGCGTCACATCCTCAGCTTCGGCGACGACCGCCTCGTTCTCCTCGAGCTCGGTATCGGCTACATCGACCTTCGTATTAAAAGCCATGGTTCCTCCTTATGCCTGCCGCGGATGCGACAGTCGAATACATATTAGCGGCCGCTAAACAGACGGCCGAAGAAGTTGACGATCCCGTTCTCGCCGTCGCGAATTTGGCCGATCACAGCGCCGATCAGCACGAAGAATGCAATGACGAGCGTGTCCCACAGGCCCAACGTGAGCACCAACACGGCGAGGATAAAGCCGGCGACGGCGCCGAGCGTGGTGTTGGGATGACGCACAGCATAGCTCCAGATGGCAGCGCCCGTACCCTTGATGAGACCCATAGCCTCGTCAAAATCCGCGGCTGCCGCGTCTTGTAACTCGGTTGCCTCTGCTTTGGAATCAACAGGTTCGCTCGCCGACGTGGCGCTCTGGTCAATCGTTAGGCGCGGCGTACGAGCGGTCTTATCTTGATTGGTATCACTCACCGGAAACCTCCACGGTCTGGACGGTAGTCTTGGACGGCAAAAAACGGACGCGCGCGGTCGTACCCGGCGCGCCGAGCATGGTGTCGCAAGCTTCCTCGATGCGCTGCTGCATCGCGGTAGCCAGAGATGCCACGTCCTTATCGTCAAGCGCGATAGCCTCGACCTTAAAACGGACATGCGAATCGTCGGGGCCTTGGACGCGAGCCTCGACATGCTCGACCATCACGCGGTCGTCGCGCTCGGCAGCAACCCTGGCGCACGAAGAAAGCGCCGCAAGGGTAACCTCGATATTGCGCTCCCCCGCCGGATGCACGCAGGACGGTTCGCGACGGGCGAACATCAGGCGGAAAAAGCTCAGCAGTACGCCGATCGCCACGACGCCGGCGCACGCCGTCACGACGATGCGCGGCATGGGGTCGCGCATCAGCAGCATAAAGCGATACGTATACGGCCCCCAAAACTGGCAGACAAGCGTACCCAGTGCCACGATGGTGGCGGCAAGATACACGATCGCTAGGGCTCGTTTGAGTACGCGCACGCGGCGCTCCCTTCAAATCTCGGCTCTCGAAATGCAAAACGGTTCGCATCATTATAAAAGAGCCGGGTCCGGTGCTCTACGCACGCGGATCCGGCTCATCTATTCCACGAGGCTTGCATGCTCGCTTCATTATGCCCAGATATGCACGGCTCAATCCGTGCTGGCGCTACTCCTCCTCGAGGGCAGCGATGACCTCGTCGGTCATGTCCATGGTGCTGTAGACGTCCTGGACGTCGTCGAGCTCCTCAAGACGGTCGATGAGGCGCTGGACCTTCTTGGCGTCGGCGCCAGAGACCTCGGTCGGGGTGGTCGGGACCATGGTGGTCTCGGAGCCCTTGACCTGGACGCCCTGCTCCTCGAGCGCCTTGGAGACAGCCATGACCTCGTTGGCAGCAGTCCAGACAATCCACTCCTCGCCGGCGTCCTCGTAGTCCTCGCCACCGGCCTCGGCGATGGCCATCATGAACTCATCCTCGTCACCGGCAGCACCGTTGGCGATCATGGTCTCCTTCTTGGCGTTCTCGTCCAGGATCTCCTTGGCGACGACGATCTGGCCCTTGCGCTCAAACTGGAAGGCGACGGAGCCGGAGGTGCCCAGGTTGCCACCAGCGTGGGAGAAGGCGGAACGGACATCAGCGGCGGTACGGTTGCGGTTGTCGGTCAGGCAGTCGACGTAGACGGCGACACCGGCGGGACCGTAGCCCTCGTACACGATGTTCTCGTAGACGGCGGCGTCAGCACCCGAACCAAAAGCCTTGTCAATAGCGGACTTGATCTTGTCCTTAGGCATGGACTGAGCCTTGGCCTTGGCAACGGCAGCGGCGAGGCTGGCGTTGTTCTCGGGCAGCGGGTCACCGCCGAGACGGGCAGCAACGGTGATGTTGCGGCTGAGCTTGGAGAAGAGGGCGGAACGCTTGGCGTCCTGCGCGCCCTTACGATGCTTGGTTGTGGCCCACTTAGAGTGTCCGGACATACGTGTCTCCTATCGGTTTCGACCTAAAGCCCAGCGTGGATGCTCGGGCAATATAAACAAACGTCGTTATGATATACCTACCGGCCTGCAAGATAAACCCCAAAATGAAGGCGTCGTGATGATGCAGCCCCTTGGCACAAAGCAGCCTGGCCCCAATGTGCCAGTCTTTGGTTAGGTCCACAGGAGGTCGCTGCGGGTGATCGTGGCGCCGATGGCGAACGGCATGCATGCAATGACCGGGTACAGGTAGCGCATGTAGGTCGATCCGTTACATGGGCCAATCAGGCACACGGCGAGCACGCCCAGTAGCGGTATCCAGATGGCCAGCGCGCGCCACGAATGGCGGCGCAACAGGTAGACCACCACGACGATCATGATCCACACGTAGGTGGCCGAGCTCATGGTGAGCGAGATAAACGGAATGCGCTGCACCGCCACACGGTACAGGTTGATCAGATGGTCGCACCAGCGCACGACCTTGCTATCGACCGGATGGAAGTCGAAGTACTTAAGGTTATCGGGCTTCGCCATAATCTCGGCACTGCGCGCCGTGCTGTAGACCCACGCATCGCGGGCACTCGGATAAAAGTAGCCGTAGTAGTTATTGATGAGCGCCGAGATATAGCACTCGGGATCCTTTTTGAACATCTGGGCCCACACCTCAAAATAGGCCTTGATGTCCTCCTGCGAGGCGTACTCGTTAAAGCAATTTTTGACGGCGTCCGACTTATCCGGGTTGTAGCGGCGGCCCAGATTGTCGTACTTGAGCACACGGTCGATCACGGCACGCTCTTCGTCGGTCACCAAGCCGTCGCAGGGAGCTTCCTCAATCGTGCCATCGTCTTTGACCTTGGGGTTAACGCCAGAATTAAGGCCGTCGTGCTTTTGGACGAAGCGCGCCGTCTGCTGAAACGGAATCGAGAGGATCTCGCGCTTGGAGCCCGGCGTGATATCGTGCGCCGGCATAAATACCTTGGTGAAATACATGTTGGAGACAAGGCAGAGCGCAAGCACTGCGAGCACGCCGACCCAGCGGAAGCACGGCGTGGCGTACGGGGGCGCGACGCCAGACTGTTTGGCCACGCGACGGGCCACATGCGCGTCCCAGGCGCAAAACGCCGCCGCAATCACGCAGGCCGCCAACGGAAAGACCAGGCCGCCATTGCGCAAAAACGTGGAACCCATGGCGCCCAGAGCGAGCAGCAGCCAGTCGTGGCGCGCAAAGAGAACAGGCGCCTGTTCGCCCGCGCGCTCGGCATTGGCATCGCGCCGGGGCAGGCTACCTGCCACGAGCTTGACGGTCGGAACGAGCAGCACCAAAAACGCATCGGCGAAAAGTACGTCTTTGGTCAGCAGCGCCGCGTAGTTGGAGAACATCGGCATAAACGCAAAGAACAGCAAGATGACGCCGCGGACCGGCAGGCTCACGCCCAGCTTGCGCAGCGACGATATGGAATAGGCCATGCAAGCGGCCGTGATGACAAATTGGGCACAGGTGTAGATGGCAAGCCCCGCATTGGCGCTGTTGAATAGCGAAAGCCCCAGTTGCACACACGAGCCGATGATGGCCGTGTGCACCACCGGATGATGGCCGTTGAGCAGCACGTTGGGGTTAAGCAGGCGCAGGTAATCGCTCGTGCCGTTGGGGTAGTTGAACCATTGGCGGATCTGCGCGCCTGTATCTCCCATAAAGAGGCCGGGCAGCGAGGCGATAAGCGTGGGCGCCCAGACAATCATGAGCACAAGAAACGGCCCGGCAAAAGGATGGACCGAGAGCACGGCGTGGGCAACACGCCACACACGGCCAAAATGTGCCTCCGAAAACGGAATGCGGCGAGAGCTCAACCAATCTAAAAACTCAAAAGCCAGATAGAAGGCCACAATCGCCAAGAGCATCCAGCCCGCGCCGCCAATCCAGGCGCAGATTACGCGCGCTTTGTCGCCCAGCACAATCTCGGCCGAATCGGCAAGGTCGTAGCTACGGCCGAACACCATGCAGACGGCAAAGAACAGCGATGGCAGCACGACCGACGGACGCCAAGCGTCACCGCGGCCAAAGAACACATAGCGAAACGGCAGCGTGAGCAAACAGGCAAGTGCGAGCAGCATCACTGCGTCGGTATGGCCGGCAAACGAGAGAAGTACCTCGTAGCACACATAGAGCGTGCCCGTCGCCTTGGGGTCGATCGCCAAGACCGCGTTGCTCGACACCGGGGCGGGATCGATGGAAAACGCCGTAGTCGCCAGCAGGGCGAGCAAAAATGCGACGAGCGTCTGCTTGGCGGGATAGCGCTTAAACCAAACGATGCGGGCGGCGTCGCGCGCAGCCGTTGCGGAGCAGCCAGAATCCTTCACAGTCCGAATAGCCTTTCTAGAAACCTGCCAAAAAGGGACAGGTTTATTTTGGCAGGTTTTATCTGGGGAAACGTTACGGTTCTGTCATCGTTACCCAGCGAACTACCGCAAAGGTGCCTGTTCCCTTTGTGGCGGCCTTGGTTAGGCGTCGAGGTAGATGCGCTGAGGGCGATTGCGGTGTCGGGCGAATATGATGAGCGCCAGGCCTGCAATCACAAGTGGCAGACTCAGCAGCTGACCCATGGTGATGACGCCGCCCAGCAGATAACCCAGCTGGGCATCGGGCACGCGCACAAACTCAATGAGGAAGCGGACGATGCCGTAACCCATCACAAACACACCCATAAACGTACCCTGGGGCAGCAGCGGTTTTTTGCGGCTGAGCACCTGCAGAATGCAGAAGAGCACAATGCCCTCGAGAAATGCCTCGTAGAGCTGGGAGGGATGGCGCGGCATATCGCCTGCGGTGCCGCCAAAGATCACGCCCCAGGGCAGATCGGTCGGCTTGCCCCACAGCTCGCCGTTGACAAAGTTGGCACAGCGCCCCAGGCACAGGGCCAGCGGAGCACCGATAACGGCAAGGTCGGCGATGGTCCAAGCATCGAGCTTGTACATGCGGCACACGAGCACGCCACCGATAATGCCGCCCACCAGGCCGCCGTGGAAACTCATGCCGCCCTCGTTGGTGGCAAAGATCTCGAGCGGGTGGGTCCAATAGTAGCCATCGCCGTAAAAGACGACGTAAAACAGGCGCGCGCCGATGATGAGGCCAAAGACCGCGCCGACCACGACGCTCGTCAGGTCATCAATCGTAATGTCGAAGCCCCAACGACGCTGCGTGCGGTACATAACGACCGCCGTGAGCAGAGCACCGACCACGTAGGCCAGGCCGTACCAGTAGATGGTGATGGGGCCCGCCGAGACCGCGACAGGATCAAGCATATGGTAGAAGTCGTTGAGCATGTCGACCCTCCTACTCCCTACATACAAATGCGGCCGCGGGCCTTGCGCTCGCAGCCGCATATTTGGGCGTAACGTCTATGCGGAGTATGCCGTCCGCAGCTTTCGCATCTTAGAACGGCGCGTACTCGTCGTACAGGTCGTCGGTCTCGCCGGAGGCATTAACCTGCTCGACACGGGTAACGCCGGGCACATGCTCCTTGAGGATGCGCTCAATACCCATGGACAGGGTCAGCGAGCTCATGGGGCAGCCGGCGCAAGCGCCCTGCAGCTCCAGTTTGACGACGCCCTCGTCGTCAACGCCCACATACTCCATATCGCCGCCGTCGGCCTGCAGATTGGGGCGAATCTCTTCAAGAACCTTCTTAAGCAGCTCTTCGTTAACAGCCACAGGGGCTCCTTTCTCACAATTACGCGGGCGCGCCCGCGGACAGAAGCTATGTTACTACAGCCGTGTACCCGCTCACGAGCCGTCCATGCGCGCAGACGCGACTTTCACGAGCAGTCAATTTGGGACGGGGCTCTTTTGGCCGCCTTTTGTTGCCAGCTGGCGTTGCCACGCGCTACTGCTGAGCCTGCCCCTCGGTACCAATGTGGACATCGACGATAACCTGGCGGTAGCTAATACCGCAGGACTCGAGAATACGGCGGCTGATGCGGCCGTCGTCGGTGTCGGCGTACTTATTGTCCAGGTAGACGACCTCGCCCACGCCTACCTGCGCCAGGATTTTGGCACAGTCATGGCACGGGAACAGCGTGACGTAAACCGTGGAACCCTCAAGATCTTTGAGCGAGCCGCGGTAGTTGAGCACTGCGTTGGCCTCGGCATGGACGACGTAGTTGTGCTTGTCCTGCAGCGGGTCGTCGCTC
>USCJ01000025.1 GCA_900553215.1 uncultured Collinsella sp. | reverse complement strand
CGTTGGCGGGAAGTACGGGGCTCGAACCCGCGACCTCCGACGTGACAGGCCGGCGCTCTAACCAAACTGAGCTAACTCCCCAGGCAGGCGTTCGCGTTTGTTTCCGCTCGCGTGCGCTGCGGGGATTAGTATACACAGAAGTCTGTCCGGCGCGCAACAACTTTTTTGAAAAAATTTTTCGGTCCCTCCGGGAGGGTCTCCGGGGCTGGGTTGTCTTAGATTCTTGTTGGGACTCTGCCTTTGGCTGAAAGAAAACGGGGGATGCATTGTGCATCCCCCGTTTTTGTTGCGGTTAGTCCAAGTCAATAAACTTGGTGCTTAGGATCTTGCCGTCTTTAACGAGCATTCTGGCCATGGTGGGGCCTCGGGTGCCTCTGGGGTAGCTGGCGCTGCCCGGGTTGAGGACTAAGCAGCGGCCCACTTGGGCTTCTTTGGTTACGTGGGTGTGGCCGTTGATGGCTACGTCTACGGATCCCACCGGAAGGTCTTCGCGGTAGTGGGCTACGGCGAATTTGAGGCCTTCGTAGGTAAAGAGCGCAAGACGGTCTACATCGGGGCCGTAGTCGCGGTAGTAATCGTTGTTGCCCAATACGGCCCGCACAGGGGCGATGGTGCACAGGTGCTCGTAGTCCATCTCTGACGTGAGGTCGCCGGCGTGGATGATCAGGTCTGCGCCCTCAAGCTCATCCAAGAGCGCAGGCGATAAATAGCCGTGGGTGTCCGAGATGATGTCGATACGCTTGGCGCTTGCACTGTTCATGGGATCCCTTCCGCAAAAAACGATTCGGCAGATACATACAAAAAAGGCCCCACGGCTCCGCAGACGATGGGTCTACAGGGCTGCGGGGCCAGTGTGCTAGAGACTCAGGGCCTTCTTGAGCGGCACGACGCGGCGGCGCGAAACCGGCACGCGTTCGTCGACGCCCGTAATGCCCAGCTGGATGGCGCCCGAGGGCACCGTCTCGACGTCCGTAACGCACGCCAAGTTGACGATATAGCGGCGGTGAACACGGAAGAAGCCAAAGTCGCAGAGCTTGGCCTCAAACTGCGCCAGCGAGGTCGTCGACAAAAAGCGATCATCGACGGTATAGATGCAGGAGTAATCGTCCTTGGCCATAATAAAGCGAATGTCATCCACGGGAATGAGCACCTTGCGGCCGCCCTTTTCCACCGGGATACGCTCGATGGTCACTTTGCTGTCCGTAACCGGCTTGGCGCGTTGCATGACCTTCTCGATCGCGCGATCCAAGCGAGCTTCCTCGACCGGCTTCATCAGATAATCGACGGCATCCACGTCGAATGCCTCGACCGCATGGTCGCTATACGCAGTCACAAATACGATCGCCGGCGGATTTTTGAGCTTATGCAGCGCCTCGGCAAGTTGCAGGCCCGAGGCACCGGGCATCGAGATATCGAGAAACACGACATCCACGCGACTTTCCATAAGCATCTCGATGGCGGAGCGGACGCTCGACGCCTCCGTGATCGTGCCGATCTTGCCCGTTTGCTCGAGCAAGAAGCGAAGCTCCGAGCGAGCCGGCGCCTCATCATCCACAATCATCGCACGCAGCATAGGGATAAAACCTTTCGTCAACTAACTACGCCGGGCATCCGTCGCATGACGTTGGGCCCGTAGCCTTTTATTTTACTCTTGAATGTCAAAGATGCTCTCTGACAAATCAAGATGAAGAAGCACTTTGGTGCCCTTGCCCGGCGCCGATTCGACACGCGTATAGGAGTGCGGCCCAAAAAAGCGATGGATGCGCTCCGAAATATTGTGCATGGCCACACCGGCGCCGCCACCCTGGGGAGAGCTGGCGTCGGGACGGGCAGAGCGCTCGTCAAACAGTCTGGCGGCGGTACCCTCATCCATGCCCACGCCATTATCGGCCACGGCAATCAAGATTGCATCCTCGCCGTCTTGGTGAACGGTCACGTCGATCCTCAGGGCGTCGTCATCGCCCATACCATGACGTACGGCGTTCTCGACAATCGGCTGGATCACGAACGCCGGCACCAGCGTATCTTCCACGTCCTCGGACACATCGAACGTCGCAAGCACGCGGTCCTCGCCAAAGCGGGCCTTCTCAAAGGTAAGGTAGCGCTTGGTCTGTGCGACCTCGCGCGAGACCGGAATAAGCGATCCCGAGTTGTCGAGTGTAGCACGATAGAACGATGAGAACTCACGAAGCAGTTCGCGGGCCCGCAGCGGGTCGGTGCGCGTAAACGATGCAATGGTGTTCAGCGTGTTGAACAGGAAGTGCGGGTTAATCTGCGCCTGCAGCGCACGCACCTCGGCGCGCGCCGTGAGTTCCTTTTGCACCTCGAGCTCGTGGATGGCGAGCTGCGTGGACAAGATCTCGGCAAAGCCCGAGGCAAGCGCATACTGGGTACGGTCGACGGCGCGCGGGGTCTTGTAGTAGAACTTGAGCGTGCCGACGGTACGATCGCCCACCTTGATGGGGGCGATAATGCCGGCGGGAACTTGGTTGTGCGAGCCGTCCGAGCCCACGACATCCACCATACGGTTGAACGACTGCACGATGCCATGTTCGATAACGTAGCGTGTGGCAAGCGTGTGGATGGGAGTATCGGGCAGCAGTTTTTCCTCAAACTCGCCCGCGCAGGCAAGCACGTTGTCCTCGTCGGTGATGGCCACCGTCATGGCGCGCGTCTCGGGCAAAATGCGCCGGCACACCAAACGCGCCGACTCCTGCGTCAGACCGCCCTTAATGTCCTCGAGCATGGCCGAGGCCACCGAGAGCGTCTCCTCGGTGTACTGGGAGCGCACCGAATCGGGATTGAGCGTCAAAAAGATAAAGATGCACAGAAAGATGCACAGCAGCGCGCAGGCAATCACCGTGGCAATCGGCTCGATTCCGGTCGCCAAGGCAAAAATAAAGTACACCAACACGCAAATGGCGCAGGCAACGGCAATGATGCGAAAGATTGATATTGAACTATCGCGCTGGGCGCGGCGGTCGATCATTCGGCCCCCTCCAGGATACTGATCAGTTGTGCGTCACGCCAAAGCCCGTCCATGATCTTGGGCCAAAAGCTCTGGAAACGCAGGTAGCTTGCAGCGTTTTGGCGCGCATAGGCTTTTGCCTCGTCGATACCATGGCGCCAGATGCGCAGGTAGCCCTCATGCTCGCGGGTAAACACGCTGCGGACCATAGCGGTCTTGCGCACGCGGTCGTCGAGCTCGCGCGAAATCCACGGGCCCGGGTAGGGCATGAGCGATGCTGCCGTAACGGGAATGAGCTCCTTTTGATGCGCGGCGAATGTCAACTTGGCCCGTTCGTAGTACCAACGGTAGACATCCTGCATAAAGCGCGGTGAGCGCTTTTCGGACTCCGGAGGCAGATGGCGCACGGTCCACTCGTTATCGAACCACACGTCGTAGCCAAACATGCGCATGTTAAAGAGGTAATCCAAGTCCTCGCCGCGGGTGATAAACGGGTCAAAGGCCACACGCGTAAAGGCGCGGGCGTGCAGGGCCATCAGGCCGCCGCACACGTAGTTGGAGCGTGAGATGCGGGTGCCCGAGAGCGCCTTTTTCATCCAACGGTTGAACTCGATGCGCTTGGTCCACCAACGATGGCAGATGCCCGCCTTGTCCGTGGGAGCCAACGGCGAGCCGTCGCGATCGTAGAAATAGCCGCTCTTGACCAAGATCGGCAAGCCCTGACGCGTCTGCTGCCCCAACGCATAGGTCGCGCGCTTCATAAAGTCGGCGTCGATGACAGCCTCATCGTCATCCAAAAAGATAACCGCGTCATGCCCCAGCACCGCAGCGCAGGCCAGCCCCATGTTGCGGATGGCACCGTAACCTCGCAGGCTCACGCACTCGCCCGAACCCTTGGGCGCGATCTGAGCAACCCGGTCTGCGATGCGCGAGGCCTGGGTGTTGGTGACAACGGTGACCTTGAGCGTGGGATGCGCGTCGACAATCTCGTGCACGCGCAGCGACACATCGGCTGTGGCAGAAACGGGACAGACCACCAAAAGGATGATGCGCGGGATGTCACGTACCTGCTCAAGCGAGGCCAGGCAGCGGTCGAGTTCGGGATTGTCGGCGTTGAGTCGTGTCGAATGGTCATAGGTGCCAGGGGCGTTTGCGCGAGCGTCATCGCCCGCCCAATACGTTGGAATCACGACCGTGGCGTTCATGCCTTACCCTCCCTGCAACACAAAAACGGGACGCCGCCAAACACAGGCGACGCCCCGCGACCTAGCTGACTCCATCATACCCACTTGGGCTAATCATTGTTCGAAAGTCAGAATGTTTATTGCGGATAACCCCAAAAGAGTATCGCGGCGGACGCAATTACCGGCAGGTTCCTATGCGGCCTGCTCTGCCGTCTGAGACATGCGGGACAGACGGACCAGCAGCGCAAAGCCCACCACCAGCAGCACGCCGATAGACAGGACGCCCAGCGAGGGGTTGCCGGTCAGCGAGGTGACGACCGACACCAAGAAGGTGCCCATAACACTTGCGTAACGACCAAAGATGTCAAAGAAGCCATAGTACTCGTTGGACTTTTCCTTGGGGATAATGCGGCCAAAGTAGCTGCGGCTGAGCGCCTGCACGCCGCCCTGGAACAGGCCGACCAAAATGGCAAGCACCCAAAACTCAAAGGCGGTCTTTAAGAAAAACGCGGCAAAGAGCACGATGCCCATATAGGCGGCGACGGCCACCAAGATCATATTGAGTGTGCCCACGCGACCGGCGAGCTTGCCGTAGATGATGGCGGACGGGAAGGCCACAAACTGCGTAACGAGCAGCGCCAGCACCAGTTGGGTCGAGTCGATGCCCAGAGCCGATCCGTAGCTGGTTGCCATGGAAATAACCGTGTGCACACCGTCGATGTAGAAGAAGAACGCGATCATGTAGACCAGCACGGTCTTGTTGTGGGCGATCTCGCGCATGGTGTGTCCGACCTCGGAGAACACGCCGCCCACGATGTGGCCGATGGTGTCCTCGGGACCGCGCTCGCGACCGTACTTTTGCTTATAGGTGCGAATGAGCGGCAAGGTAAAGATAAGCCACCAGGCGCCAGTGATGACAAACGACAGACGCGTTGCCAGCATGGTGGGGACGCCAAGAGCGGGGCCACCCATGATAAGCGCCAGGCAGATGATGAACGGCACGGTGGAACCGATGTAGCCCCAGGCATAACCCGAGCTGGACACGGCATCCATGCGCTCGTCGGTGGTAATGTCGGGCAGCATGGCGTCGTAGAACGTCATAGAAGAGTTAAGGCCGATGGTGCACAGCACGTACACGGTCAAAAATGCCATGGCGGACATGGGGATAGCCTGCGCCAGGCAAAGAACCAGGCCCGTGAGGAAGAAGCCCAAGAAGAACTTGATCTTGTTGCCGGCGTAATCGGCAAGCGCGCCCAGAATGGGCATGAGCATGGCAATGACCAGCGAGGCAATCGTCTGCGCGTTGCCCCAGGCGACCACCAGGTCTGCCGAGGAAGCACCGGTATTGATGGCGTTAAAGTAGATGGGCACCACCGAGGTATTGAGCAGCACGAGGGCCGAGTTGCCCACATCGTACATAACCCAGTTACGCTCGAGCTTGGTGTATTTCATGGACAGGGCCCCTTCGTATTCGCCCGATATGCAGTTAGTTCATCGTACCCCAATTGTCCAGAGGCACCGGTAAGGAATCGGCAAAGGGGCACGCACGAGCCCTACTCCTCGCGGTCGAACTCTTCGTCGGCGCCGAGCACGCGACCGCTGTAATTGACGTGGTTGGTCACGGCTTCCATATCGCCGGTCTCGATAAAGCGGGCGACGGTGAGCTCGTAATCGACCAGCGCGCGGTCAAAGACCTCGGGGAAGCTCTCGTTCGAGACCTCGTCGGTAAAGGGGTTCTTCCATGCCAAGTGGCCCAGGTTGCCGGTACGCTCGGGCAGCTCGGTCGTCACGCGGTGAGCAAGGCCGTCGAGCAGCGAATAATCGTGCACCAAGCCCTCGAGCAGGGCAATCGCGCGCGTCTTGGCCGAACCGGCCGGCTCGATAGCGCGGTAGAGCAGCTGCATGTCGGCTACGGCGCCACCGTACTCCCCCGCCGGGATGTCGATACCGTACACGCGCCCGGCGACGTAGCTCATCAGCACGCCGGCAACGCGATTGATGCGGTCGGTAGTGACGATCTCGCCCGCCGGCGGATAATCCTCGACCGTGGCACCGTTGCGCTTGAGCTGCAGCATCAGCACGTCCAAGTCGCTTTCGAGCACGGCGTGTACTTGGCTGCCCGAAGCCTCGAGCTCGGGATCGGAATCTACAATGCCAAACTGCTGCTCGTAGACAAAGGGGTGGGCATTGCGGTCGAGCACATAGTGCGACAGCAGGCCCAGCGCAAAGGCGCGACCCAGATTGGCATCGCGCGGCTGCAGGTGTGACACGCCGTCGCGCAGGCACGAGAACTGGCGCGACATGCGCGAGCGGTGCATGACCTGAGCAAGCGACATACAGTCGGAAATGCGCGGCGTGAGCATGTGGAAGAAAAACGGGTCGGGACCTTGGTTTCCCAGGATAAAGGCGATGCGCTCCTCGTCGGACGTAATAACGCCCTGCGGAAGACGGTCGATGCTTTCCTCGCCAAACAGATGATGCGTAATGAGCGCGGGCATAATAATCCTTTCGATTTCATTCGATGCAATCCATTATGCCCACCGCACAGTCATACCAAACCTGCAACGGCAAACGATGGCGCACCGACCCTTACGCAAGCCCCAAGTGCGATTTGACCTCGGCAGCGCGACGGCGTGAAACGGGCACCGTCGAGGCTACGCGATCGAGCCTGAGCTCCATCAGGCCCGTGGAGCCGATCTCGACATTATGCACGTCTTCCAAATTAACCAGATAGCTGCGATGGACGCGGATAAAGCCCTCGGAGGCCAAGCGACGCTCGAGCGAGGAAATCGACTCATTGATCAGATACGTCCCCTCGGCGCAGACGGCGTTGCAGAAATCGGCGCGCGCCTCAAAGTAGCAGACATCCGCCACGGGAATGAACACCTTTTTGCCCCCGCGATCCACCGTCAGGCGCAAAGGCTGGCGCGGAGCATGGACGACACGGCGAGCGCCCAGGGCAGTCTCGATCTTGTCGAGCGCCTTTGACAGGCGGGCATCCTCGACCGGTTTGACGACGTAATCGACAGCATCGAGGTTATAGGCATCGGCCGCATACTCGGCAAATGCCGTCACAAACACCACGACCGGCGGCCTCTTTAGGTTTTGCAGGGTCTCGGCAAGCTCAATTCCCGAGCGACCGGGCATGGTAATGTCTAAAATCAGCACGTCGGGCTTGCTCGACAGAATCAACTCCACGGCTTCGGTGACATTGCCCGCCTCGGCAATCTGACCCACACGCGTATCCTTTTCCAACAGATAGCGTAGCTCAGCCCTAATTGGGGGCTCGTCATCAACCACCAGGATGTTCCAGCCTTCGGACATATGCGCTTCCCCTCTTTTTCTCTCAATCCAACCGCGTGCTACACCGTCAACGGCGCCGGCTCATGTGGCTCGCCGTTCAACTCAACGATGACCTGCGTTCCCACGCCCTCCTGGGACTTCACGCGCATGCCGGAATCTTCTCCGTAAAAGAAATGGATGCGCTGAAGCACGTTGAAGAGCGCCAAGCCGCAACCTCGCTTGACGGAGCCGTCGGCGGTAATGCTCTCGGGCTCCTCTCGGCGATGCTGCTCAAACAGATGCGCGCAGACTTCTTCGCTCATACCGATGCCGTCGTCTTCGACGATGATCTCCAAGCCGTCATCGGTCTCAAAAGCCCTAACACGAATAGAAAGCGGCTCGGTCTCGCGCTGCGCATGCTTGATGCAGTTTTCGAGCAGCGGCTGCAAGATAAACGGCGGTACCAGGCTGTCGCGCACCTCAAAGTCGATGTCGACCGAGACGCGCAGACGGCCGTCGCCATACCGGGCCTGCATAAGATTGATATAACGAGTGCCCTGTTCCACCTCGTGCTCGAGCGTGGTGAGCGTATCGGAGTCAGAAAGCGTCTGACGATAGTAGTTGGAAAAGTCAATCAGCAGCGATCGTGCCTTGTCGGGCTCGGTTCGAACGAGCGACACGATGGTGCTGATGGTATTGAATAGAAAATGCGGGTCGACCTGCGACTGCAGGGCGCGAAGCTCCACGCGGGCCGTGAGCTCGTCCTGGCGCTCGAGCTCAAAGCTGGCGAGCTGCGTGGAAATGAGATCGGCAAAGCCCGAGGCCAACGCCGTCTGGCGCATATCGATGCTGCTCAGGCGGGGGTAATACAGCTCGAGCGTGCCCACGCAATGCCCGCGCACGGTCAGCGGCGCGACAATGCCGGCGCGCAGACGGGGAAAATAGCCGCCTGTCTCATTGGAGGCGTCGCGCGAAAATACACTCTGTTCGCCGGACTCGATCACGTTGAGCGTGGTCTTGAGCACGACCGGGGTGCCGGCAGGGCACTTTGCCGAGTCCTCGCCCCAGCTTGCCAACACCTGTTTGCCATCGGTAAAGCAGATGGCAGAGGCGATGGTCTCGGACAGGATAATTTTAGAGGCGCCCAGGGCCGCTTCGGGCGTAAGGCCGCGCGACGTGTAGGCGAATATTTTTGATGCGATGGCGAGCGTACGGTCGGTTGCGCTCGATGTGAGGTCGTCGGGGACCACAAAAACATACGAGAAAAAGAAGCACAGCATGACCAGGCCGGCAATAACGACAACGCCCGGAACGGGATTGGGATTATCGGTTAAATCCCAGATAAGCAGCAGGATAAGCGCCGGAACGACAATACCGAGCAGGATGGCCTGAACCACATGCTGGGCCGTACGAAAGACCTTGGTAGAGTTGTAGCTCTTGCCCAGAATCAGCCTGTTTAAATCCACCGTCATCCCCTCTTGTCCGTAGCACCCATAGCAATAAAGAGGGCCGCAAGCGACCCTCTCCATTGCATTATGCAATCAAAAACTGTGTTTTACATCAAGCCATCGACAAACGGTATCTTAGGCGCTGTATTTGTTAGCCTCACCAAAAGTGCCAGCCTCGACGATCCAGCCGTCCTTCATGATGACGTCCATGTTGTCGGTGTTGAGCACGTGGATGTCGGCGGCGACGTCACCGTTGACAACCAGCAGGTCGGCGCACTTGCCGGCCTCGATGGAACCGGTCTCGTCCTCGATGTGGCACATCTTGGCACCGTTGAGGGTGGCGCAGGTGATGGTCTCGACCGGAGTGAAGCCGATCTTGTCGACGAACTCGTACATCTCCTCGATGGAGCAGGTGCCGTACGGGGTGACGAAGGAGAAGGAGTCGGAGCCGATCGTCATGACGACGCCGCGCTTCTTGGCCTCGCGCAGGCAGTCGTAGTTGCGCTGCAGCTCCTTCTCGACCAGGGTGCCCTCGTACTTGTCGTGCAGCTCGGGGACGTAGACGGGCGGATAGGTGGCGTACCAGGTGGGCAGGAAGGCGATCGTCGGGGTGAAGAAGGTGCCCTGCTCGGCCATGAGGTCCATGGTGCGCTCATCGATATCGAAGCCGTGAATCAGCTGCTCGCAGCCAAAGCGGACGGAATCGTAGGCGGCGGCGTGGTTGTTGTAGCAGTGACTCCACACGGGGATGCCGACCATCTTTGCCTCTTCGACCACGGCCTGGATCTCCTCGGAGCAATAGTGCTGGTCGCGACCGGAATCCCAACGCCAGATGCCGCCACCGGTAGCCCAGATCTTGATGGCATCAGGGTTCTCGCGCAGGCGACGACGGACAGCCTTGCGCAGATCCCAAGGACCATCGACCTGGTCGCCCCAGGGATGGGATTCCTTGTTGAGCTCCTGGGTGCAGTGGTGGGAGTCACCGTGGCCGGCAACGCGGCAGAAGCCAAGACCAGTGGCCAGAACGCGCGGGCCCTTGAAGACGCCCTTGTCGATGCAGTCGCGAATCTGGATACCAAAGCGGCCGATCTCGCAGACGGTGGTGAGGCCGTGGGTGAGGCAGTCGTAGGCCTGCTTGACGGCGACGGCCTGTTTCTCGAGGAGCGGCTGCATGACCCAGTCGGTGTCATCGTCGGTCAGGTTGCCCGAGAAGTGCAGGTGGGTATCGATCAGGCCGGGAAGGACGGTCTTGCCGGCGGCGTCGATAACCTCAACGCCCTCGGGAAGGTCCTGCATAGCACCGGCATACTCGATCTTGCCGTTGTCGTCGACGAGAACGAGGGAGTTCTCGACCGGCTCGGCACCGGTACCGTCGATGAGCTTTCCGCCAACGATTGCGTACTTAGTGGACATGGTTCCTCCTTATGGATCCATATAGTGGGCGAGGCCATGTTGGGTTATGGCCTCACAAAGCTACCCAAGTGGTGCCGGGTTCGGTGCGCGGAAGAGAGGGGTCCGCGCACCCGATCCGCCCCGGCTAGGCGTTATTTTTTGCGGGAATTGGTGAAGGCCATGAGGGCCAGGCCAACGGCCAGCCAGCCGATCACGATGCTCCACTCCACCATGTTGAGGGAGGCGGGAGAGAACGGGACCACGAGCAGGCCGATGATGACGGCGCAGGCAGCGACAGCGAGGCTGATGCCAAACTTGCCGCCGGGCACCTCGTAGGGACGAGGCAGGTCGGGCTCGGTGAAGCGCATGCGCAGGCAAGCGAGGGCGACCATGCCGCAGGAGAAGATGAAGGCGAGAGCCGACACGTTGGTCAGAGGGATGAGCATGTTCTTGCCCAGGAACGGACCGATGACGGTGATGACGCCCAGAACGGCGCAGGCGAGCTTGGGAGCGCCGGACTTGGGATCGACCTCGGCGAACTTCTCGGGCAGCTGGCCCTTGCGGCCCATGGCGAGCATGATGCGGCTCGTGGCGCCGTAGAAGGAGTTCATCGGGCCCATGGGTCCAAGCGTGGCGATGACGAGCATGGCCAGGTACAGGAGCATGTTGATGCCCTTGAGGCAGGCAAGCGCGGGAACCGGGCTCTTAACAAACTCATGCCAGTCGAGGATGGTGCCGAACGAGTAGATGCAGACCATGTAGAAACCGCCGGCGGCCAGCAGGGCCAGGGAGATGATCTTGCCGAACTTGTTCCAGTTGAGGCCCTCGGCTGCTTCCTCAGCCTGCTGAGGAATGGTATCGAAGCCGGCGTAGAAGAACGGGGTCAAAACCAGGACCGACACGATGCCGGCGAACAGGCTGGTGCCCTCGGTAGCGGGCTTGCCGCCGCCAGCACCGGTGACCTGGGAGAACACGGGCATGGCGTGTTCCGGCGAACCGGTGAACAGCGAGACACCCATGGCGAGCAGCATGCCGCAGAGCAGAGCCTTGGTCAGGAAGGCCTGGAGCTTGGCGGCCGAGCTGGCACCGCGGAAGTTGAGGAAGATGACGTAGACTGCAAAGCCGAGCGCGATTAGCGTCGGGAACAAGTAAACGTCAGCGCCCAAGATGGTGTAGAGCTTGACGGCGCGCAGCCACTCAAGACCGGGCAGGCTGCCGAACATCTCGGACACGAGGGTCGAAATGGCAATGGCCTCCCACGGGCACAGGATGCCGTTGCCCAGGGCCAAAAGCCAACCGGTGATGTAGCTCAGCGTACGGCCAAAGCTACGGTCGACATACTCGACGATGCCGCCCGAGATGGGGATAGCAGCCGTGAGCTCACCGAAAACAGCTCCGACGGGCACGAGGAAGATTGCACCCAAGAGGAATGCGATCATAGCGGGAACGGGACCGCCGCCCACGACCATCCAGTCGCCGACCTGCAGGACCCAACCGGTACCGATGATGGCACCGAAACCGATGGTGAAGAAGTTCCAGAGCGAAAGCGTTTTCTTCATGCCGCCGTTACCTTCGACTGCAACTTCTGCGTTCTTGTCCGCCATTGTTCCCCTCCTTTCCTTATTGACGCCTCTTTGACGTCACCCCTTGCGCGGTCTGTTTTGCCGCGCGCTTTTATTTCGTGGCTTTAAGATACGGCCTCGGCACAGCATGGCCGCCCATGGCTCGACCGAAGGCAGAACTGCAAAACGAGCGGCGCCGTTTTTGGGACGAACGGCACGGTTTGCCACTCATTGTTGCCGCCCGCCCGACGGGCGTACGCTCATCGGACGCATAGAGAGATGTTTTTGAGGCCGTGTGTTTTGCGCCTTTCGTACCGTTTACCGAGCTTTTGACGCGCAGACCCATTTGTTGCACATCTTTTTTGTAGGATAGACAGGTTATACATGAGACAAGGCGGTACGAATGGCATACGGATACAACGACGGTGATCAACGGCGACAAAGCGTTCGCCTTGCTGGCCGTACCACGCCGACGCCCAGAAGTGCCACGAGCAGCAATCCGCAACGCCCTCAAGAGCAACCCAGGCCTTCGTCTCGGCAGCAGACAAGCAGAACACGGCAGAGTGACCGTCCGAGCACGGGCACAAGCGCGCAGCAAGATAGCCGCTTGGGCGCGCGCACTCGACAGCGTCAGGCCGAGGTTCCGCAACTGCGCCGCAACGGCGCACGTCAGTCCGACATCCATATCAACCGCCTCTTTTCGCATTCCCAAGGCGGACGCG
>USCJ01000024.1 GCA_900553215.1 uncultured Collinsella sp. | reverse complement strand
GCGGGGGAGGGCCGCCGCGCGTTTGTGCTGGCACCGGTGGTACGCGGGCGAAAAGGCGAGTACACCAAACTGTTTGAGGACCTTCGCGCCGAGGGCTTTAGCCGCGTGCGTGTCGACGGCGGGGTTCGCTCGCTCGACGATCCGATCGATCTGGACAAGAAGTTCAAGCACGATATCGAGGTCGTGGTCGATCGCATCGTGATCCGTGAGAACTCTCTGGGCCGTATCGCCGAGTCCGTTGAACAGGCGACTGCGCTGGCGCACGGCAATGTGAACGTATACTTGCTGCCCGACCGCGACGCTCCCGAGGGGACCGAAGGCGAGTTGCTGGAGTATTCGCTGGCGTTAGCGTGCCCGGAGCATGGACACTCCATCGATGACCTGCAGCCGCGTGATTTCTCGTTCAACGCGCCCTATGGCGCGTGCCCCGAGTGCGATGGCCTGGGCTTTAAGAAGACGGTCGACGCCGAGGCCCTAATCGAAGGCCCCTCGAAGTCGATCGCCGACGGGGTCTTTGGCAGCCTGTTTGGCAACTCTAACTACTATCCGCAGATTTTCGCTGCGGTCTGCAAACACTTTAAGGTGAGCGTCGATACGCCGTGGGAGGATCTGCCTCCGCGGGTGCGTCGCGCGTTTTTAGACGGCATGGGCGACCAGAAGATTTCGGTCGACTATCAAAAGCTCGATGGGCGTCGCAGCCAGTGGGACACTAAGTTTTCGGGCGTGCGCAATATCCTGTACGAGCGCTATACCGAGACGACGAATGAGAACACCAAGGCGCGCTTGGAGAAGTACATCCGCGAGGAGCCGTGCTCGAGTTGCCATGGTGCTCGTCTGCGCCCCGAGATGCTCGCCGTCACCGTGGGCGGCAAGTCCATTTACGAGGTCTGCTGCCTATCGTGCCGCGAGTCGCTCGAGTTTTTTGAGGGCTTGGAGCTTACCGAGCGCCAACAATTTATCGGCGGGCGCATCGTTAAGGAAATCCTGGAGCGCCTGCGCTTTCTGGTCGATGTCGGACTCGACTATCTGACCCTCGACCGTGCCTCGGCGACGCTTTCCGGAGGCGAGGCCCAGCGCATTCGCCTGGCAACGCAGATCGGCGCCGGCCTCATGGGTGTGCTGTACATTTTGGACGAGCCGTCGATCGGCCTCCATCAGCGCGATAACGAGCGCCTGATCAAGACGCTTGAGCGCCTACGCGATATCGGCAATACCGTCATCGTCGTCGAGCATGATGAGGATACGATTCGTGCTGCCGACTATGTGATCGACATGGGCCCCGGTGCGGGCGTGAACGGCGGACACGTGGTCGCCGCGGGAACGCCTGCCGATATCATGGCGTGCCCCGATTCGATGACGGGTGCCTACCTGACCGGCAAGCGAATGATTCGGGTTCCCGATGAACGCCGCAAGCCCGGTCGCGGCTGCCTTAAGATCACGGGCGCCCGCGCCAACAACCTCAAAAACGTTACCGCCAAGATCGAGTTTGGTACGCTTACGGTTGTTACCGGCGTGTCGGGATCGGGCAAGAGCTCCCTGGTTACCGACACCATTGCGCCTGCGCTTACGAATGCCATTCACCGTTCGACGCGCCCTGTGGGTCCGTATAAGAAAATCGAGGGTATCGAGTGCATCGATAAGGTGATCGACATTGACCAGTCGCCGATTGGCCGCACGCCGCGTTCCAACCCTGCTACGTACATTGGCCTGTGGGATGATCTTCGCGCACTGTTTGCGAGTACGCCGGAGTCGAAGGCGCGTGGCTACTCGCCGGGACGTTTCTCCTTTAACGTGAGCGGCGGCCGCTGCGAAGCATGCAAGGGCGACGGACAAATTAAGATCGAGATGCACTTCCTTCCCGATATCTATGTCCCCTGTGAGGTCTGCGGCGGCAAACGCTATAACCGCGAGACGCTTGAGGTCACCTACCGTGGTAAGACCATCTCTGACGTGCTCGACATGAGCGTCACCGAGGCGCTGGCCTTCTTTGGGAATATCCCGCAGATTAAGCGCAAGCTCCAGACGCTGTACGATGTAGGCTTGGGCTACGTGAGCCTGGGCCAGCCCGCCACGACGCTCTCGGGCGGCGAGGCGCAGCGTGTGAAGCTCGCCAAGGAGCTTCATCGACGCCAGACGGGCAAGACGTTCTATATTTTGGACGAGCCGACGACCGGCCTTCATTTTGAGGACGTCCGCCAACTGCTCGATGTGCTGCAGCGCTTGGTCGATGCGGGCAACACGGTGCTGGTGATTGAACACAACCTTGATGTTATCAAGGTTGCCGACCGCCTGATCGATATGGGCCCCGAGGGCGGTAACGGCGGCGGAACCGTCGTGGTTTCGGGCACACCGGAGCAGGTTGCGGACTGTCCGCAGAGTTATACGGGCAAGTTTTTGGCGCCGTTGCTCAGGCGTGACCGGGAGCGTCAGGCTCAACTTGATGCTCAATAAATAGGCGGTTCAGTTTATGGGCGCCATCGACTCCTTGTGATTCGATGGCGCTTGCTGTGTCGAAGTGACGTATGCAGCCGAATTGGACATATACTTAATCCTTGCGTCCGAATGCGAGGGAAAGGATATGCCATGGCAAAGGCTGTAAAGACGCCAAAAACCAATGCGATGCGCGAGCTGGAAAGCGCTGGCATTTCCTATGTTCTGCATACGTACGAAGACGATGGTGATGAGTCGGCGGGCCTGGGGGTCGCGATTTCGGAGCAGCTTGGCGAGGAGCCCGGTCAAGGATTTAAGACCTTGGTCTGCGTGACGCCGTCCAACGACCACGTCGTGTGCTGCATCCCTGTTGCCGACGAGCTCGATCTAAAGTCCGCCGCGCGTGCCGCGGGGGAGAAGTCCTTGGCCATGATGCATGTGAAGGACTTGCTTGCGACGACTGGCTACGTTCGCGGCGGCTGCAGTCCGGTCGGTATGAAAAAACGCTACAGGACGCTCATTGATGAGACATGTGTCCTTTGGGATACCATTTTTATTTCGGGAGGCAAGCGTGGTTATCAGCTCGAGCTTGCACCTGATGATTTAATTGCATTTTGCGGGGCGACAGTTGCCGCGATTACGAGAGAGGACTGAGCGATGCCGCAGGAAGAATTGAAGCGCGGAGCTCATTTTGCAGAAGAATCTGCGCCTCAGACACCCTCATCCGAAGCTTCTTCGTCGCGAGATGACACTGACGACATGGGCTCGTCGGACTACTCCACGGTTGGTCGTTCCGCCGGGCTTATGACCATCCTGACCATCGTGTCTCGCGTCACCGGTTTTATCCGCACGTGGGCAATGGCGGCCGCTATCGGCATGTCACTGCTCTCGTCTTCCTATCAGGTCGCCAACAACCTGCCCAATATGCTCTACGAACTCGTGATGGGCGGCATGCTCGTGACGGCGTTTTTGCCCGTGTACATGGGCGTGAGGCGTGAGCAGGGTCGCGAGGCCTCTAACGAGTACGTGGGCAACCTGCTCGGTATTCTGCTATTGGTGCTGGGTGGCATTTCGTTGCTGGGGACCGTGTTCGCCCCGGGCTTTATCTGGACGCAATCGTTCCTTTCGGGTGACGGCGGCAGCATGGATACCGCTGCGTTCATGTTCCGTTTCTTTGCCATCCAGATTCTGTTTTATGGTTTGGGCTCGGTGTTTTCGGGCGTCCTCAACGCACACCGCGACTACTTCTGGTCGACGTTTGCCCCGGTCCTCAACAATGTGATCGTCATTGCGAGCTTTATGGGCTTTGCGCCCGTGTCCGCACAGTTTGGCGAACGTGCCGGCATCATCTTGATTGCGGCCGGTACGACCCTCGGTGTCTTTGTTCAGATGGCATGTCAGATCCCCGCGCTTGGCAAGCACGGCGTGCATCCCCATATCCATATCGACTTTAAGGACCCCGCACTGCGCCAGACGATTGCGCTCGGTATCCCGACGCTGCTCGCCACGGTGTGCATGTTTGTCTCGACTTCTATCACCAACGCTGCTGCGCTGGTGGTCCAGCCCGAGACCGGTCCTTCCGTCATCGCCTATGCGCGCCTGTGGTACACGCTGCCCTACGCGCTGATTGCCGCCTCGCTTTCGACGGCGCTCTATACCGAGCTCTCTCACGACGCACAGGAGAAGGATTACGACAGCGTCCGCACGGGCATTTCGCGTGGCGTCGCCCAGATGCTGTTCTTCCTGATTCCATTCGCGCTGTACTTGATTGTCTTCGCGCGTCCGCTCAACATGATCTACTGCGCTGGCAAGTTCGATGAGTCCGGTGTGGCGCTGGTGTCCGAGTTCCTTATCTACCTGGCACTTTCCCTGCCGCTCTACGGCGTGGTCGTGCTGATGCAGAAGAGCTTCTCTGCCTTGCTCGACATGAAGCCCTATAGCCGCTATTGTCTGTATTCCGCCATCGGCCAGGCCGGCTCGGTTCTGCTGTTTGGCGTTGTGCTGGGCTTCGGTATGCCCGCAATCGCGCTTTCGTATGTCGTCGACTACGTGATCTTGGTCGGTTGCTCGCTGTGGTGGCTGCGTCGTCGTCTGCGTGGTCTTCAGGTTAAATCTATCCTGCATGGCGGTTTCTTTGGCCTTTTGCTCGGTGGCCTGGGTGCTGCCGCAGGCGCCGGCGTCATGTGGGCGCTTGAGCACTTTGTCGGGGCACTTGGCGGCTCGATTCTGATTACTCTTGGCTACGTTTGCGTTGCGGGTGTCGTCTCGCTTGCTGTTACCTTTGGCCTTGCCGTCGTCCTTAAGATGCCCGAGGTCTCGGCGCTGATTCGTCGCAAGTAGGTGCGCGTGACCGGTCACGACAACATTCCAACGCTTGCCGAGCAGGTTTCGCGCGTTCCCACGCAGCCCGGCTGCTACCTTTGGAAAGACGCCAAGGGCGATGTCATCTACGTGGGCAAGGCGAAAAACCTGCGCGCCCGTATGCGTCAGTACGTGACGCTGCAGGACGAGCGCCAGAAGATCCCGCTGATGATGCAGCTGGTGGCGAGTTTTGACTATATCGTGGTGGAGACCGAGCACGAGGCGTTGGTGCTCGAGCGCAATTTGATTGGTCAGTACCATCCGTACTTTAACGTCGACCTCAAGGATGACAAGAGCTACCCCTTTATCGCCATTACAAAGGGCGACCTGTATCCCGCTATCAAATACACGCGTGAGCGTCATAAGCCGGGAACGCGCTATTTTGGACCTTATACCGATAGCCGCGCGGCACGTGAGACGATAGATACGCTGCGCAAGGTTATCCCCATCTGCTCCGCATCCTGTGCGGAGTGGCGTCGTTGTCGCCGTATCGTCGAGTCCCACAAGGGCGAGGAAGACATCGTCAATATGATTTGCGCGCAAAACGGGCGCCCCTGCTTCGACTATCATGTCGGGCGCGGCCCGGGTGCGTGTGTCGGCGCGATTTCCCCGGCAGACTATGCCAAGAACGTCAAGCGTGTCGAACGTTTTTTGTCGGGCCATCGCAAGGACGTCGTCGACGAGCTGACATCCGAGATGACGGAGGCCGCCGAGGCGCTCGATTTTGAGCGCGCCGCCCGCGTCAAACGTCGTTTGGAGGTCATCAGGGGTCTGGACGATCGTCAGCAAGTCGTTTTTCCCTCCAGTGTCGATATCGATGTCATCGGTTTCTATCGCGAGGAGACCATCTCCGCCGCTTGCGTCTTCGTCGTTCGCGAGGGCCGAACAGTTCGCACCTGCGAGTTCATTCTCGACAAGGGTCTTGATGTTGACGAGGAAGAGCTCCAGTCGGGCTTTCTTAAGCGCTATTACGACGAGACGGCTGATATTCCAGCTGAGGTCAACCTTTCCGTCGAGCTTGAGGATGCGGAGGCGCTGGGGGAGTGGCTTGCGGGCAAGCGTGAGCGTTCCTGCCATCTCCATAGGCCGCAGCGTGGCGAAAAGCACCGTCTGCTCGATATGGCATCCAAAAATGCGCGCCATGCCCTCATGCGCTACATGATGCGAACGGGGTACGCTGACGACCGCACCAATCAAGCGCTCCTGGAGCTCGAAAGTGCGTTGGCGCTGCCATCGCCGCCGTTGCGTATCGAGTGCTTCGATATCTCGACGCTGCATGGCACCTTTACGGTCGCCTCGATGGTGGTGTTTACCAACGGGCGCGCCGACAAGAGCCAGTATCGTCGTTTTAAAATCCAGGCCGAATTGGACGAGGCAAACGACTTCGTGTCGATGTCCGAGGTTTTGGGACGACGCTATGCTCCCGAGCGCATGGCCGACGAGCGCTTTGGCTCGCGCCCCGATTTGCTCGTTGTCGATGGCGGTAAGCCGCAATTGACCGCTGCGATCAAGCAACTTGAGGCTCTTGGGCTCGATATACCAGTTTGTGGCTTGGCGAAGGCCGATGAGGAAGTTTTTGTGCCTTGGGACGAGACTCCCGTCGTGCTGCCGACCGGGTCCGCGTCGCTCTATCTAATTAAACAGGTGCGCGATGAATCGCACCGTTTTGCCATCACGTTCCATCGCGAATTGCGCGATAAAGCCATGACGGTTTCGGTACTCGATGACGTTCCAGGCGTGGGACCCACCAGAAAACGTGCCCTTATGCGCCATTTTGGCTCGATGAAGCGTTTGCGCGCGGCGAGCGAGCAAGAGATCGCGGAAGTTCGAGGCATTCCTGCCGATGTCGCCAAAGCGGTTCACGAGGCGCTCGTTGCATGGAATGCCGAGCGCGCCGAGGCGGCGGCAAAGCAATCCGAAAACTAAACACGCCTCTAAACCACTGATATACATGATTGCGTGATTTTCAATCATGTATTTCACGGCGATTACCAGCCGATTTCGGGTTTTATTAACGCTAAAACGTTTGACTAGCCATGGTGAACAACCCTGCTATTCTGCGGGTTGACGAAGACTGATATCTCACCTCGTCGATACATACTGTCTGGCGAATCGTTTGTCAATGAATTCGGTGAACGGTAGTAAATACCGTTCAAGCGTATGTATGTATCGGTCGCCGAGCGCGGCACCTCAGTTGGGCTCGTCGGTAGGTAAGGTATATATCGTCCGCAAGTTGCGCGGGGGCGCGTCTAGGTGCTCCCGGGTAAGATTCTCTATTGATAGGAGAAGACATGGCCATCATCAACAAGGGTATGTCCAGGCGTTCGTTCCTCGGCCTCACCGGCAGCGTCGCTGCTGTCGCAGGGCTTGGTCTCACCGGCTGCGGTGGCAGCTCTAGCGACGAGGGTTCCGCTTCCGGTTCCACCGATTCCGCCAACCGTGGCGGCGGCGTGATCACCGCTGGTTCCGCTTACGCTCCGTCCAGCTTCGATCCCGCCAGCACCGGCTCCGCTGTGGGCCTGGGTGCTAACTGGCACGTCGTCGAGGGCCTCTACGGCATCGATTACCACGACTACAGCACCTTCAACGAGCTCGCCACCGACGATCCCAAGTCTGTGGACGACACCACTTTCGAGGTCACCATCCGCAAGGGCGCCAAGTTCTCCGATGGCACCGAGGTCACCGCTGACGATGTCGTTGCCTCCTACACCGCTTGCGCCGCTTCCGCTACCTATGCTCCGTTCTTCCAGCCCTTCGAGTCCATCGAGGCCAAGGACGCCAGCACCGTGACGGTCAAGACCAAGGTCCCCAACTTCTCCCTGCTCAAGGATCGTCTGGCCATCGTACGCGTTACCCCGGCCACCCAGACCGAGGAGGATCGCGCCAAGCAGCCGATCGGCTCCGGCCCCTGGATGTACGACTCTATCTCCGATACCGAGATCACCCTGGTTCCCAACCCCGAGTACAACGGTGAGTATGCTGCTGAGGATAAGAAGATCCAGTACAGCATCCTGACCGACCCCACCGCTCGCGTTACCGCTCAGCAGGAGGGCTCCACGCTCGTTATGGAGCTCGTTACCGCTGACGCCGTCGACCAGCTCGAGAGCGCCGGCTGCAAGATCGATAACGTTCAGGGTTTCGGCACCCGCTTCATCATGTTCAACGTCGCCAAGGAGCCTTGGAACAACGTCAAGGTCCGTCAGGCTGTCATGTATGCGCTCGACACCGAGAAGATGGTCAGCAACACCTTCGCCGGCCTTGCCACCGCTGCCAGCTGCTACCTGCCCAAGAGCTTCACCAACTATCATGAGGCTTCCATGGTGTACAAGACCGACGCCAAGAAGGCTAAGAAGCTCATCGAGGAGTCTGGCATCACCCCGGGTGCCATCACCCTGCGCACCACCGACAACGAGCAGATTAAGGGCATGGCCGCCCAGGTCAAGAACGACCTCGACGCTCTCGGCTTCGATGTGACCATCCAGACCGATACCTCGCCGGCCACCTACGCTGCCATCGACGGCGGCGAGGCCTACGATATCCTCCTTGCCCCTGGCGATCCTTCCTGCTTCGGCGCCGACCCCGACCTGCTGCTCAACTGGTGGTACGGCGACAACGTCTGGATGCAGACCCGTTGCCCGTGGAAGGAGTCCGCTGAGTGGCAGAAGCTCCACAGTCTCATGGACGAGGCTCTTGCCGCCGAGGGCGACGAGCAGCAGAAGAAGTGGAACGAGTGCTTCGACATCATTGCCGACAACGCCGTTCTGTACCCCGTTGTCCACGTCAAGACCGTCTCCGCTTCCTGGGACGATCCGTCCACTGCGCCCAACGGCGAGGCCCTCGATGGCTTCAAGGGCATCGGCACGACGAGCATGTCCTTCAGGGGCGTTGCGACCGTCAAGGCGTAAGACTCGCTTGAGTCTGTATGCAGAATGTCGGTCGTTGGGACCGTATCCTCATAGTTGAAACAAAGACCCGGGCGACCTCGATGTCGCTCGGGTCTTGTAATGAGTATCCGTACTCATATACCAGTTGGTCCTACCGACAAAAGAAAGGGGAGAGAACGTGAACAACTTGCTACGTTTGATTGGAAGGCGTCTTGTGGCGCTGCCGATCATGGCATTGGGCGTCACCGTCCTGGTGTTCTTCCTTATGTCGTTCTCCAAGACCGACCCCGCCTACACGGCGTTGGGTGACGGTGCCTCGCCCGAGGCGGTTGCCGAGTACCATGAGAAGTATGGTCTGGACGACCCCTGGCCCGTGCGCTACGTGCGCTATATGGGCGATTTGATCCATGGCGACATGGGCACCTATGGTGCTGCTCGCAACTCCGTTGCCAAGCGCATCTCCACGGCCCTGCCCGTCACGATGCAGCTGACCTTCATCGGCCTTGCCATCGGTGCGGTCGTTTCGTTTTTGCTCGGCGTCATCGCGGCACTGTATCGCGACAAATGGCCGGACCAAGTGATCCGCGTCTTTTCCATCGCCGGCTTGGCAACCCCGTCGTTCTGGCTTGCCGTTCTGTTGATCCTGCTGTTCTCTTCCTACCTTAAGGTGCTCCCGGCATCGGGTGCTCTGCCTCACTTCACCACGAATCCGGCTGGTTATCTGGGCCGCATGATTATGCCCGCCATCGCCTTGGCATTTCCGCTGACGGGCCAGATGACTCGTATCGTGCGTACCGCCATGGTCGAGGAGCTCGACAAGGACTATGTCCGTATGGCTCGCGGTGCCGGCGTTCCCGAGAAGGTCGTCGTCGGTATCAACGTTCTTCGCAATGCGCTGATCACCCCGGTCACCACCCTCGGTCTTAAGATCGGTTACCTCATGGGCGGCGCCGTCGTCATCGAGGTTATCTTCAACCTCCCCGGCATGGGCACCGCGATTCTGCAGGGCGTTCAGGGCAACGAGGCGAACCTGGTTCAGGGCGTCGTTATCGTCGTTGCTCTTGCCTTCATCATCATCAACATCGTGGTTGACATGCTCTACCTGCTCATCAACCCGCGCATCAGGACGGTGTAGATTATGGTAAAGATTCGAGAGAAGCAAACCGAGCAGCTCGAGAAGGCTGCCTCCAAGGGGCTCAAGCTCGGTGGCTGGAAGAAGATGACGCTGTCTTCTAAGATTGCCGCCGTCGTGCTGGTGCTGGTCGCCCTGACTGCGATTCTGGCGCCCCTTCTTGCCCCCTATAGCCCGGTCGAGATCTTTACGGCTCGCCAGGCTCCCGGCAACGGATTTATCTTCGGTACCGACGATAAGGGTCGCGATATTCTGTCGCGTATGCTCTACGGTGGTCGTTACTCGCTGATTATCGGCTTTGGCGCCACTGCCATGGCTCTGGTCTGCGGCTCGGTCGTGGGCGCCCTTGCAGCGGTTTCGCGCAAGGCCGTCTCCGAGACGATCATGCGTATCTTGGACATCATCATGTCCATCCCGGGCATCGCCCTCGCGGCCGTCTTCGTCTCCATCCTGGGCAACTCCGTGCCGTCGATCATCTTCGCCATCGGCTTTATGTACACTCCGCAGATTGCCCGTATCGTGCGCGCCAACATCGTGTCCGAGTACGGCGAGGACTATGTCCGCGCGGTCATCGTTTCCGGCGCCAAGGCTCCGTGGATTTTAATCAAGCATGTTCTGCGTAACTGCATCGCCCCGATCATGGTCTTCACCGTTACCCTAGTCGCCGACGCCATCATCTTCGAGGCTTCGCTGACCTTCATCGGCGCTGGTATCCAGGAGCCCACCGCTACCTGGGGCAACATCCTCGCCGACGCCCGCGGCGGCGTGCTCGCCGGCCGTTGGTGGCAGGCGCTGTTCCCGGGCCTGGCCATCATGATCACCTGCCTGGCGCTCAACATCCTCTCCGAGGGCATTACCGACGCCATGGCCGCTGCTCCCTCCGCCGCCCTGGATCCGACCGATTCCTCCAAGCGCCGCGAGGCCGACCTGCTGGTCTCCGACCCCGTTCGCGCCTACAAGGAGCAGGCCCAGTCCCTCTCCGCTCGCCTTGGCGCCCTGCGCGATGTCGAGCTCAAGCGTGACGATCGCCATGTGCCCGACGAGTCTGTCGAACCGATTCTCTCGGTCCGTGACTTCTGCATTCAGTTTGAGCATCACGGTGATATCAACGTCGTCGACCATGTCAACTTTGACGTCCGTCCTGGTCAGACCATGGGCCTGGTGGGCGAGTCCGGTTGCGGTAAGTCCATCACCACGCTGGCCATCATGGGCCTGACCGACGACGATGAGCACCTTTCCGGCGAGGTCCTCTGGGAGGGCCGCGACCTGCTCAAGATGAGTAAGAAGGAGTGGTTCGGCCTGCGCGGTACCGATATCGCTATGGTCTATCAGGACGCCCTGTCCTCGCTCAATCCCTCCATGCTCATCTCTGCCCAGATGAAGCAGCTCACCAAGCGTGGCGGCACCCGTAGCGCCGAGGAGCTCCTGGAGCTCGTGGGCCTCGACCCCAAGCGTACGCTCGAGAGCTATCCACACGAGCTTTCCGGTGGTCAGCGTCAGCGCGTTCTGATTGCTATGGCCCTTACCCGCGACCCCAAGCTGGTCATCTGCGACGAGCCCACGACCGCCCTGGACGTTACCGTCCAGAAGCAGGTCATCAAGCTGCTCAACGATCTTCAGGCCAAGCTCGGCTTTGCCATGATCTTCGTCTCGCATGACCTGGCGCTGGTCGCCGAGGTCGCCCATAACATCACGGTGATGTACGCCGGTCAGGTTATCGAGCAGGCGCCCACCAAGGAGCTGCTCACCAACCCGATCCACGAGTACACCCGCGGTCTTCTGGGTTCCGTCCTGTCCATCGAGAGCGGTTCGGGCCGCCTGCACCAGGTGCCCGGCGCCGTTCCGAGCCCGCGCGATTTCCCCAAGGGCGATCGCTTCGCGCCCCGCTCGAGCCATCCGCGTATTGGCCTGGACACCCGTCCGGTCTTCAAGCGCGTGCCCGGCACCGAGCATTTCTATTCCGAGCTCCCCGACGAGGTGCTCAAGGCAAATGGTTTGACCCCTCACGCGGAGGTGATGTAGATGAGCGCTGCGCAGAATGCCGAGAAGGAGCCGATCATCTTCCTTGATGACGTCCACGTCACCTTTAGGACCCGTACCGGCTCGATTCTGCACCCCAACCTGGTTCACGCCGTCCAGGGTGTAACGATTAGGCTCATGCCCGGTCAGACGATCGGCATCGTCGGCGAGTCCGGTTGCGGTAAGTCCACCACCGCCAACGTCATGTGCGGCCTGCAGGCCCCCACGAGCGGCAAGGTCTACTTTAAGGGCAAGGACGTAACCAAGCGTACCGCCGAGGACCGTCGCCACATGGGCCGTGTCATCTCGGTCGTGTTCCAGAATCCGGCTACGGCGCTCAATCCCCGCATGGTCGTTCGCGAGCAGCTGCTCGACCCCATGCGCGTCCACAACCTGGGTACCGAGGCCGAGCAGGAGAAGCGCGTCAAGGAGCTCCTGGAGCTCACCGGTCTGCCCAGCTCCGCCGCCGAGGTTCTTCCCGGCCAGCTTTCGGGCGGCCAGCGCCAGCGCGTCGCAATTGCCCGTGCCCTGTCGTTGAACCCCGATGCCATCATCGCCGACGAGCCCACCTCGGCTCTGGACGTTTCGGTCCGCGCGCAGATTCTGAACCTGCTGACCGACCTTAAGAAGGAGCTCGGCCTGGCCATGGTGTTCATCAGCCATGACATCCAGACGGTCCGCTATATCTCTGACGACATCATCGTTATGAATGGCGGCAAGATCGTCGAGCAGGGCGAGGCCAAGCAAGTCTTCCAGCACCCTCAGGACCCCTACACCAAGATGCTGCTCGGTGCTGCGCCGTCGCTGCTGCATCCCAAGCTCGGCGAGTAGCCTCGCTTTCCCTCCCG
>USCJ01000023.1 GCA_900553215.1 uncultured Collinsella sp. | reverse complement strand
GCCGTCGCCTAGATCGACAGGGGTTTCTTCGGGGGCAGAGCCGTCTTCTGTGGCTTCGCCTTCGGGCTTCTCCTTGGCGGCCGTCATGCGGGCTACGGCGCAGATGCGGTCGTTGTCGTCGACGGTCATCATCTTGACGCCCTGGGTGGCGCGGCCGGTCTGGCTGATCTCGTCGGTCTTGACGCGAATGACCGTCGCGCCCTCCGTCACGATGAACAGCTCGTGCTGCGGGCCCACCGTCTTCATGGCCGCGAGGTTACCCTTACGCTCGGTCATTTGGATGGTGTAGACGCCCTGGCCGCCGCGATTCTGCTCCGGGTAGTCCGCGACCGGCGTGCGCTTGCCGTAGCCGCGCTCGGTGATGACGAACAGATCGCCGTTGCCGTTAGTGACTTCCATGCCCAGAACGCTCACGCCGTCCTTCATACCGATACCGCGAACGCCGCTGGTATCGCGGCCGGTGGCGCGCACCTGCTCCTCGGAGAACATGATCGCCTTGCCCGCGGTGGTGGCCAGGATAATCTTGTCGCCCTCGCGCACGCGGCGCACGTTCAGCAGCGCGTCGTCGTCACGCAGGTTGATAGCGATCAGGCCGTCGCGACGGCTGCGGTCATATGCGCTCATCACGGTCTTCTTGACCATGCCGCTCTTGGTGGCAAACATCAGATACTCGTCGGCAGGGAACTCGCGGCAGCTGATGACGCTCGCGATCTTCTCGCCCTCCTCGAAGGGCAGCAGGTTGACGATCGCGGTACCGCGCGCCTGGCGCGTACCCACCGGCAGCTCGTGCACCTTCAGGCGATAGACCTTGCCCTTGCTCGAGAAGAACAGCACGTACTCGTGCGTGGACGCGATGAACATCTCGTCGATGACGTCGTCCTCTTTGAGGTTGACGCCCGAGACGCCCTTGCCGCCGCGCTTCTGGGCGCGGTAGGCGGCCACCGGGATGCGCTTGACATAGCCGGTGTGGGTGATGGTCACGACCATGTCCTCGTCGGCAATGAGGTCCTCGACGTCCAGGTCCTTCTCGACATGGCTAATCTCGGTGCGGCGCTTATCGCCGAACTTCTTGGAGATCTCGCGCATCTCTTCCTTGATGACGCCCAGAATCTTCTCCTCGTGCGCCAACAGGTCCTCGTAGTAGGCGATGGCGCGGCGCAGGCCGTCCAGCTCTTCCTGAATCTTGTCGCGCTCCAGGCCGGTCAGGCGGCGTAGCTTCATCTCGAGGATGGCCGTGGTCTGCTCGGGCGTAAAGCCAAAGCGCTCGATCAGGCGGCTGCTGGCCTCGGAATCGGTCTGCGAGGAGCGAATGATGCTAATGACCTCGTCGATATGGTCGAGAGCCATCAAGTAGCCCTCAAGGATATGCGCGCGGGCCTGGGCCTTCTTAAGGTCGAAGCGGGTGCGGCGGGTGACGACGTCGACCTGGTGATCGATGTAGTGCTGCAGCATCTCGCGCAGGCTCAGGCATTTGGGAACGCCGTTGACGAGCGCCAGGTTGTTGGCGCCGAAGGTCGTCTGCAGCGAGGTGTACTTATACAGGTTGTTGAGCACGACCTGCGGAATGACGCCCTTCTTGAGCTCGATGACCAGACGGATGCCCTTCTGGTTGGACTCATCGCGCATGTCCGAGATGCCCTCGATGCGCTTGTCGTTGACGAGCTGGGCGATCTTCTCCTGCAGGGTGCCCTTGTTGACCATGTAGGGAATCTCGGTAAAGACCAGGCGGCTGCGGCCGGTCTTGGTGGATTCCACGTGGGCCTTGGCGCGCACGGTGATGGAACCGCGGCCGGTCTCGTAGCTCTGCCTAATGCCGGCGCTGCCCATGATGATGGCGCCGGTGGGGAAGTCCGGACCGGGCATGATCTGCATGAGTTCGTCGACGGTGGCGTCGGGGTTATCGATCAGGTAACAGGTGGCCTCGATCGCCTCGGTGAGGTTGTGCGGGGCGATGTTGGTGGCCATGCCGACGGCGATGCCCTGGCTGCCGTTAACCAGCAGGTTGGGGAAGCGCGCAGGCAGCGCCACGGGCTCGGCGAGCGATTCGTCGTAGTTGGGCTGCCAGTCAACGGTATCCTTCTGCAAGTCACGCAGCAGTTCCATGGCGGGCTTTGCCAGGCGGCTCTCGGTGTAACGCATGGCTGCCGCGCCGTCGCCGTCGATGTTGCCGAAGTTGCCGTGGCCGTCGATGAGCGGCGTGCGCATGGAGAACCACTGCGCCAGGCGGACCATGGCCTCATAGACCGCGGAGTCGCCATGCGGGTGGTACTTACCGATAACTTCGCCGACCGTCCAGGCCGACTTCTTGTGTGGGCGGTTGGGGTAGATGCCGCTCTCGTTCATCGCGTACAGGATGCGGCGGTGCACCGGCTTTAAGCCGTCGCGCACATCCGGCAGGGCGCGCGCCGTGATGACCGACATCGAATACTCGATGAATGACTGCTTCATCTCGCGGCCAAACTCCGAAATCTGGAGCTGGCCGCCGTTTATATCCTCGCCGGCCGAGGCGCCACGATCGACTTCGCCAAAGCTCTCCTCGAGCTCACCGTCGTCGTCCTCTTCCTCATCATCATCGGCATCGGGGTTATAGGCGTCCGGGGCGCCGTCCTCGCCCTGCTCAGCACGGGCAAGCAGGCGCTTCAGATCATCGGGCATACCGGCATCGCCGGCCTCGTCCATACCCTCGTTATTGTTGATATCGTCTGCCACGTTACCTCCTCATGGTTTGCGTGGTCCATTAGTTCCCTACCACGGAGACGAATTACCGGGAACACCGGATAACCCTCCTAGGTTTTCTAGGTGCCCCAGGTTGCCCTGAAGGATGAGGGCGCGCGCCTTGCGTGCGGCGCCCGAAATCCTGAAGGGCAAGATGGGGTGCCTGGGAAAGCTAGGCGTCTAAGAAGCGTGCATCATGTGCATGCTTCTCGATGTACTCGCGGCGATAGCCGACCTCGGAACCCATCAGCTCACGCACGGCGCGGTCCGCCACCACGGCGTCCTCGATCGACACGCGCTGCAGGATGCGGGTCTTGGGGTCCATCGTCGTCGAGGCAAGCTGCTTGGGGTCCATCTCGCCCAGACCCTTGTAGCGCTGGACGGTATAGCCCTTGCGCTTCTTGGTGATCTTGCCGTCCTTGGCCTTGCCGTCCTCGTCGTTGTCGTCGGGGTTCAGGCCCAGACTCTGGATGGTGTCGCGCAGGATCTCGTCTTCGGGCTGGCGGCCGTTGGGATACACGTAGTGGATCTTGTTGCGCACCTTAATGCCAAAGATGGGCGGGCAGGCAACATAGACGTAGCCGGCATCGATCAGCGGACGCATGTACTTGTAGAAGAACGTCAGCAGCAGGATGCGGATATGCGCACCGTCGACGTCTGCATCGGTCATGATGATGATCTTGTGGTAGCGCGCCTTGGTGATATCGAAGTCGCCGCCGTCGCCGGCACTCGTCGTGACGCCGCAGCCGATCGCGGTAATCAGCGACTGGATGGTGTCACTCGAGAACGCGCGATGGTCACCAACGCGTTCGACGTTCAGAATCTTGCCGCGCAGGGGCAGAATCGCCTGGATGTCTCGGCGACGGCCGTCCTTGGCCGAACCGCCTGCCGAGTCGCCCTCTACGATGAAGAGCTCGGTCAGCTCGGCATCGCGCACCGAGCAGTCAGCGAGCTTACCGGGCAGGGACGCCGTCTCGAGCAGGCTCTTGCGGCGGGTCGCCTCGCGCGCCTTGCGGGCGGCGTTGCGCGCCTTGCAGGCCTGTTGCGCCTTCTTGACGATCTCGCGGGCGGGCTTGGGATGCTCCTCCAAGTAATCGGCGAGGCCGTCGGTCACGATCTTGAGCGTGAGCGCGCGCATATAGGAGCTACCGAGCTTGGCCTTGGTCTGCCCCTCAAACTGCGGATCGGGCAGCTTGACCGAGATAACGGCCGAAAGGCCCTCGCGCACATCGTCGCCGGTCAGGTTGGCGTCTTTTTCCTTGAGCAGGTTCTGTTTGCGCGCGTAGTCGTTGATCACGCGGGTGAGCGCGGTGCGGAAGCCCTCAAGGTGCATGCCGCCCTCGGGAGTGTAGATGTCGTTGGCAAACGACATGACGTTCTCGCCGTAGCCGCTATTCCACTGCAGGGAAACCTCGACCTCGCCCATCTTGGCCACGGGAGCGTCCGGGTCCGATTTGCCCTCGATGTAGATGGGCTCCTTAAAGGCCTCGGGGACGTCCTTGCCCTCGTTGAGGAACTTGACGAAGTCGATGATGCCGCCCTCGTAGCAAAACTCCTCCACGTGGGGAGTCGCCTCGCGCTCGTCGGTCAGCACGATCTTGAGGTTCTTATTGAGGAACGCCGTCTCCTGCAGACGGTTGTGCAGCGTATCGAAATCGTAGATGCAGGTCTCGAAGATCTCGTCGTCGGGCCAGAAGGTGACGGTGGTACCCGTCGAATCCGAGGTGCCCACGACCTCCATCTTCTTGACGGTCTTGCCGCGCGAGAACTCCATCTCGTAGGTGTTGCCATCGCGACGAACCTGAACGACCACGCGCTTGGACAGTGCGTTGACGACGGAGATGCCTACGCCGTGCAGGCCGCCCGAGACCTTATAGGCCGAGTTATCGAACTTACCGCCGGCGTGCAAGATCGTCATAACGACCTCGAGCGTCGGGATCTTTTTAACAGGGTGCTCGTCGACGGGGATGCCGCGCCCGTTGTCGACGACCGTGATGGAGTTGTCGGCGTGGACCGTCACCTGGATCTCGGTGCAGAAACCGGCCATGGCCTCGTCGACGGAGTTGTCAACGATCTCCCACACCAGGTGATGCAGACCGCTGGCGCTCGTCGAGCCGATATACATGCCCGGGCGCTTACGAACGGCCTCGAGACCTTCGAGAATCTTAATCTCGCCGCCATCGTAATCGTTTTCGTTTGCCACACGTCCTCCTTCAGTCAAGAAAATGTGTACAGCCTTACTAGTTTATCGTAAAAAAATACCCTCGGGACCGAGGGTATTTGGCTCTACAAGGCCACCAGATGCGATTTAAGGCTCTTTTTTGCTTTGCACGCCCTTGGCCCACTCGGCACTGGCTCTCATGGCATTCTCGAGGGCCTCGCGCAGTTTTTGGTCTTCGATGGGCGCCACCTGGCGCTCGATCTCGGTGCACTCGGCCTCACTTAGGTCGGCGTGCGGGGCCGGCGGGCGCTCGGTCGTCGCCGGGCGCAGGCGCTCCTTGGCGGCGGGCGGCGTGTGACCGGGCGCGGTGGTTTTGAACACCAGGCCGTCCACATGCGCACCGGCGCGCTCCATGCGCGCGCGGATGATCTCGCGCAACAGCGTCATTTCCTGCGTCCACGAGGGCGAGTCGAGATACACCAGCAGCTCATTGGACTCGGGCAGGTAGCGCAGTCCCGTCACATGCCGCCCCTCGCGCGTGCCCGAGCACACCGCGTTCCATGCGCGATAGACCGTGCGCGACTCCTCGGCGGCCTCCATCTGCGCACGGCGCTTAGGCGTTGCAGCCGCCAGGATGCGCTGGCGCTCTGCGTTCAAAAACCCGCTGAAGGCGACTGTCTCGCTCTCGCGCTCGTAATTAGCACGTCTCACCCATGCTCACCACCTTGGCTCGATCAAGCAGGTCATCGGTAAAGTACCCCAGGTTGGTCGTGGTTATGACCGTCTGGATATCATCGCCGATCAGCCGCAGGAAAGCGCCGCGACGCTCGCCGTCGAGCTCGCTCATCACGTCGTCCAAAAGCAGCAGTGGGGCGGTGCCCAGGACATCGCGAGCCACGGCAACCTCGGCCACCTTCCAGGACAGCACCAGCGTGCGCTGCTGTCCTTGGCTGGCAAATGAACGGGCGGAGCGACCCGCCACGGTAAACTCAATCTCGTCGCGATGCGGTCCCACCAACGTCACGCCGCGGCGAATTTCCTCGTCGGCATGCTCGTCAAGGGCGGCCAGCATGCGCTCGTACGCCCAACCCTTCAGCTCTTCGCGATCCTCGACCTGGGGCAAAGCCCCCAGCGTGGACGCATAGGTCACGTTGGCGGCCTCACCTGACGCTACTTGCCCGTAGGCAGTGTGCACATGGCCCGCCAGCCGGTCGAGCAGGGCCAACCGGTGCACGAGCAGGGCCGAGCCCGCGCGGGCAATCGAATCGTTCCACGCGCCGAGCATCTCGCGGCAGCACCAGGTCTCCTTGAGCAAGGCGTTACGCTGGGTCACGCAGCGCCCATAGGTGCTCGCAAGATCGGCATAGCGTGCGCTCAGTTGCATGCCAAAGTCATCGAGGGCGGCGCGGCGCACACTGGCGCCACGCTTAACCATGTCCAGATGGTCGGGGCAAAACAGCACGCTCGGAAGAACCCCGCGCACACCGGCGGCAGAGCATCTCTTGCCGTTGCGGCTAAACGAGCGCTTACCGTCCTCCGCGCTCAATCCCATATCAAGCACGCGGCCGTCGCCCTCGAGCCTCAGCTCGATCTTGCACGAGCCCACGCCGTCATGGACGAGCTCGGCTGCGGTCGGATGCCTAAACGAGGCGCCGCTCGTCAGCAGCTGCAGCGCCTCTATGAGATTGGTCTTTCCCACCGCGTTGGGTCCCGCAAGTATCGTCACGCCCTCGTCCAGGGCAAGGTGATAGCTATCGAAGCTGCGGTAGTGTGCGACGGAAAGATCGCGGGCGAACATGGTCATGGCGCAGTGCTAGATGCGGACCGGCATGACCAGGTACAGGTAGTTGATCTTGTCGTAGGACTTGAAGATGCCCGCCTGCGAGTAGCTCTTGAGCTCCAGCGTGATCTCCTTCTCCTTGGACAGGGCATTGAGGCAGCCGAAGATGTAGTGGTAGTTGAAGGCGATGGTACCCGACTCGCCCTCGGCCCCGACATCGATCGTCTCCTGCGCAAGGTCCTGGTCATTGGAAATGGAGGACAGGCCCATCTGCCCGTTCTCGACATCGATCTCGAACTTGACGGCGGGGTTGGCGCTCGCGATAACGGCCACGCGCTTGAGGGCGGCGTTAAAGGCGGCGACGTCGATCTTGACGCTCGTCACGCACGAATCGGGGATGAGCTGCTTGTAGTTGGGGTACACGCCCTCGATACGGCGCGACACGTAGGTGGTGTTGCCGGCCTCGAAGACGACCTGGGTGTCGGTAGCCCCGATCATGATGGTCGCCTGGCTGGCCATGATGTTCAGCGCGTCGTTAAAGGCGTCAGCCGGAACGTTGAGCTCAAAGGAGCCCTCGAGGGTCGAGGTCTCGACCTGCGTATCGCACACGGCCAAGCGAAAGGAATCGGTCGCTACCAGGCGTACGGTGTTGTTCTCGACCTTCATGTGCACGCCGCCCAGGATGGGGCGAGCCTTGTCGGTCGAGGTGACGCGCCACACGCGGCCGACCATTTCGGACAAGACATCGGTCGGCAGCTCCACGGCACTCTCGATGGCATAGGCCGGAAACTCGGGGAAGTCATTGGCATCGAGCGTGTTCAGGCGGAAAGAGCTCTTCTCGCAACCAATCAGCACCTGGCGCTCGGACAGCTCAAAGGTGACCGGGGCATCGGGGAGGGTCTTGGTGATATTGGAGAGCATCTTACAGGGAATAACCATCTCGCCCTCTTCTTCGACATGCGCCGCGATGCGATGACGGATCGAGATGGTGTAGTTAGAGGTCTGGAATTCCAAGATGCCGTCTTGGGCCTTAACGAGCACGCCCGACAGGATGGGGAGGGTGGATGCCGAAGCGACACCCTTCATAACGACGCCGATGGCTTGTGTAAGCGAGCTCTGGCTGACGGTGAACTTCATCTTTTAATACCTTTCTATAGATATAAATATCTTAATAATAGTAATAGCACTGACGAAACTGTTGATTACTCCCAAAGACGCAGGTCAGACCCAGAAAGAGAATCGACAGCAACCTGTGTGCAACAGGGGTGGTTTTCCACGTTCAAAACCTGCGCAAAACTTTTCATCACCGCGGGTTGGGTTTTAGACACCTTATGCCCGTGGTTTCGACAAGTTTTCAACAGGTGTCTCTATTTCCCTACGAGCGCAGTGTAATTTTATCGCGCAGCGACTTGAGGTCTTCGGTGACAGTGCGGTCTTCCTGGATCATCTTCTGGACCTTTTTGTAGCTCGTGCTGACGGTCGAGTGGTTGCGGTTGCCAAATTCGGCGCCCACCGCCGTGGTCGTCATCTCGCACATCTCGATGGCTAGGTAGATAGCGATATGGCGTGCTTTGGCGATATTGGCGTTGCGACGCGGGCCGATGAGCTCCTCGTGCGTCACGCCGTACTGCTCTTCGATGACGGACTGAACCGTCTGGACGTTGATCTTTTTGGCCGATGTGTCGAAGTACTGGCTGGCGATGGCGTCGATATCGTCAAAGGGGAGCTCCCCGCCCCCGCGCTCGCGGTCGCCCGCCTCGCCGGCGCAGCGCTCGCAGAAGCTCTCGAGTTCGCGGATGTTGGTGCCCGAGACCTCGGCCATGTGTTTAAAGTGCTCGTCGGTCAGGTGCCCGCCGTCGCCCCCATAGGCCGCCAGCAGCGAGTCGTCGCCTGCCTCGGGAGCGGCGACGATGGTGTTCTCGTAATAGCGCTGCAAGATCTTGTATTTCATCTCGTAGCTGGGCTCTGCGACCAAGCAGAGCATGCCGGCGTTGAAGCGGCTGGTCAGACGCTCGTCCATGCTCAGGTCCTTGGGGGCGCGGTCTGCCGCGATGACGACCTTCTTGTTGTTGCGGATGAACTCGTCCATGAGCTGGAAAAAGTAGTCCACGCTCGCGCGCTTGCCGATGATGTTTTGGATGTCATCGATGATGAGCACGTCCACGCCGTGGTATGCCTGCATGATAGGGGCGTTGCTCTTCTTTTGGCGGTCGAACTCGGTCATCAGGTCGTCCAGATATGCCTGGGAGTTGGCATACTTGACCTTGATCTCGGGCGACTTCTCGGCGAGCTCGTTTTTGATGGCAAGCAGCAGGTGCGTCTTGCCCAGGCCCGATTTGCCGTAGATGAACAGTGATGTGCACGTGCCACGCTCGTCCGCGAGGGCGGCAAACTTGAGTGCCGAGCGATAGGCATGGCTGTTCTCGGGGCCGTAGACAAAGTTCTCAAAGGTAAATTTTGAGTTCGCGGCGAGCGGGGCTCCATCCGCATTCTGCTCGGCCGGTACGGTCGGTGCCGGCATGGGTGAAGCGGGGGTCGCAGCTTGCGTGGACTTAGTCGGCGCTCCGCCCTTCATCTGGTTCATCATGCGACGAAAATCATCGGCCGAGAGCGTGTTCTTGATTGCAATGCCCGAATCCGCGCCCGCCGCTGCGTCGTGAGCGATAGGCATGTGCGTGACGGGTGCGTTCGTTGACGTCGCCGCCGCGGTCGGCAACGGTGCCATGGTTTCACGGGAAACATCGACGTGCTGGTGCTCGATTGTCGGCACGTCGCCTGCGGAGGCCGGCACCGCCGGGGAGGCAGCGGGAGCCGCGGCGGGCGCCGTCGCAGCAGCGGATTCCGCCACGGCTCCTTGCGGTGCCACGATGTCGAGCGCAATCGGTGCAAAGGCGATTTCTTCCAGATAGGCCTCAATAGTCGGCTGATGCTTTTTGAGCTGCGCGATGGCAAAGCGCGAGGGGGCCTCGATCGTGAGCGTATCTTCGGTCAGGCTTATGGCGCGCGATTGCCCCAGCATGTTGATGAGGCGTGCATCTTGGCCGTCGCGCTGGCAAAAGGCGATGGCATCCCCCAGGATGATGCTTGCTTCCTCGTCCACTGTCTCTCCCGTTCTTTAGCTCTGAGCTCGCACGCGAGCGGCGCCGAGTTCGGTCAGATGGTATTTCTGGCCATGCTTGATGACCAAGCCGGCCTGCGCCAAGTCATTGAGCGTGCGTGACCAAGTGGGGGCCGAGTTTCCAAACGCCCTCGCCAGATCGGTAGCACCGCACGCTTGATTTTGCGCCAGATAGCCCAGCGCGGCGTTGCCGCGATCGCTTACGAACACGTCCGGTTGTGGCTGCGCATACTGATTTGCTGCATTAGGATACATCATTTGAGCTGCTGGTTGTTGAGAACTCTGCATCGGCGGCATTTGCTGTTGAAAACTTTGAGGCCACTGTTGGTAAGGCTGCGGAGTCATCTGCTGGGCCCAGGGGTTGTACTGCTGCTGCGGCATCTGCTGGTACGGCTGCTGATATCCCTGCTGGTACTGCTGCGGGAACTGCTGGCCATACCCCAGTGGCGGCATCTGCTGATATGGATATCCCTGTTGGTACGGCTGATAGCCCATTTGCTGGCCACCCGGTGCCCCCGTCGCCTGCTGCATTGCTGCTGCATCCTGATCCGCCAGCGGCATGGCCTCTGGCGCGTTTGGCGGCATCGACATCGATGCCGCCTGGGGCTCTTGTGTAGGAAGCATTCCGGGCTGCTGCATCTGTCCCACGGGGGGCTGCATCTGTTGCGTTGCCATGGGCTGCTGCGCAAAAGCTCCCGGCAGGGGATATGTGGGCTGCTCCGTCTCGGGCCGCACGGCAGCACCGCGTCCGCCGGCACGCTCTATTTCCTGCACGCGTTTAGGGTCCAGGCTTACCGTAACCACGGTGCCGTTGCCCATGTTGTCCTCGATGGACACGGCCCCGCCGGCGTTTTCCAAATACTCCTGCACCATGGGAAACCCTGCTCCGGTTCCACGGATGTAGCGCTTCATCTTGCTGTTTGCGCTGGTAACGCCAAAGTCGAAAGCACGCTCCTTGTCGTCGATGCCGGGTCCTTGATCAGCGAAGCGGATGGTGTCTCCGCCGTCCAGAATCGAGATGATGGGCTCGGCAAAGTGCGCGTGGATAAAGTTTTCGACAATCTCGCGGATGACCATGAGCGAGATATGGCCACCTTGTTCTTTCATGCACTGGTAGACGGTGTTGGTCGTCTCTTCCAAATACGTGCGGACATCTTGCGGATCAATGACGATCACACGCGGTGTCGACAGCATATCGTCATAGACGGCGATGCGCGCGGCGTACATGGCTTTTGGCGCCTGCGTGGTCGTCTGCTCGCCTTCCTCACGCTCTTCGCGCACGCCGGTGATGTGCTCGTTGTCGGGTGCCGGGTCTCCGGAATCGACCATGGTGTAAAATTCGTCAGACATGCCGCTCGCAATCTTTCAAAAGGTTTCGAACAAATAGTAGCTCACCGTGCAATGTTTCTCATCTTTCGACAACTTTTCAAAACCTGTTGAAAACTTTGGAAAACGGACGAAAAGTTCTCAACATTTCCAACATGACCTGTTGAAAACTCGATGAAATATCGTGAAAAGTTGCCATGCACCGCTAAATCGAGCTCGGCTTATGGGGGAACCGTGTGAACTGCGCAACCTTTTACCTTTGATTTCTTGACATTTGAACATTGATTTCCCTACAATCTTCAAGCTCACGTGTCTATATCTGCGTCCGCGCCCCCGCGGACACTCGAAATGCAGCAGGAGGAACTTAAGATGAAGCGTACGTATCAGCCTAATAAGCGTAAGCGTGCCAAGACCCATGGCTTCCGTGCCCGTATGGCCACTAAGGGTGGTCGTGCCGTGCTCGCCCGTCGTCGCGCCAAGGGCCGCAAGCGTCTCACTGTCTAGCAGCGATACACACATCTCGCATGAAGACTATTAAGTCTCGGCAAGATTTCGAGCATGTGTTCAGTCAGGGGCGTCGTTTCAATCACCCTCTGATTCGAATGACCATATGTGAATCGGTTGGCGAAGGCGACTCCGGAAGGGTCGCCTTCGTTGGTGCTAAACGGCTCGGTTGTGCTGTCGTGCGCAACCGTTCTAAGCGTGTGATGCGCGAGGCCGCCCGCAGCTGTGGATTTCCCGTTGCGGGTTATGACATCATCTTGTTCGCAACTCCCAAGACGAGGGTTTCTTCGCCTCAGGAGATGGACAATGCATTGCGTTCGCTTATGAAACGCGCCGGCGTTGCCGGGGAGGAGCGATGAGCAATCACGTTTTGCGACGTGTTGCCATCGCTCCTATTCGCATATATCAACAGGTTATTTCGCCCTTATTGCCTGACGCCTGCATTTATTACCCAACGTGCTCGCAATACGCCGTCCAGGCGATTGAGAAGTACGGTGTTTTGAGAGGCTGCTGGCTTGCCGTGAGGCGCATCGCTCGCTGCAATCCCCTGCACGTCGGCGGTTATGACCCTGTGCCCTAGCGGGCACTCGCTATCGGAGGAAAACTTACATGTGGGATTGGATCGTTAACATCCTTTTCGAGCTGCTCAAGCTCATCCAGACCTTTGCGGTCGACTGGGGCCTGTCCATCATCATCCTGGTGGTCATCATCCGTCTGCTGCTGACGCCGCTTATGCTCAAGTCGACTAAGTCGACGGCACGCATGCAGGTGCTGCAGCCCAAGATGCTCGAGATCCAGGAGCGCTATGCCGACGATCCCCAGCGTCAGGCTGAGGAAATGCAGAAGTTCTACAGCGAGAACAAGTTCAACCCGATGGCTGGTTGTCTGCCGCTGTTGATTCAGATGCCTGTCCTGTTCGCCCTATTTACGCTGCTGCGTAACCTGCCGGACTACTTTAACGACGGCACGTTCTCGTTCTTTAATATTCTGCCTGATCTGACCACCACGCCGAGTGCCTCCTTTGCCGATGGCTTTATGGTCGCGCTGCCTGCGCTGGTCTGCCTGATCCTGTTCGCTGTCCTGACCCTGATTCCGCAGCTCTATATGTCGCGCAACCAGACCGGCCAGCAGGCTCAGAGCATGCGTATCATGGCCGTTGTCATGACGGTCATGATGCTTTGGATGGGCTGGAGCCTTCCCGTTGGTGTTCTGCTGTACTACGACGTCTCGTCTGCTTGGCAGGTTATCCAGCAGATTTTTGTGACGCAGAAGGGCATCGACAAGGCGAAGGCCGATGAGG
>USCJ01000022.1 GCA_900553215.1 uncultured Collinsella sp. | reverse complement strand
CCCGCTGACTTCTGCTCAACCTGTAGGGTTAGGACTCTTTGTAATGAATACTATCCAGATCAATCCGGCCGATAACGTGATCGTCGCGCTGTCGCCGCTTGCCAAGGGCACCGCCGTCGCGGTTCCCGGGGTGGGCGAGGTCGTTGCCGCGGAGGATATCCCGCAGGGCCACAAGATGGCCGTGCGTGCCATTGCGGCGGGGGAGGACGTCGTCAAGTACGGTCTTCCTATCGGCCACGTGACGGGCGACATCCAGCCCGGTCAGTGGCTTCATACACATAACGTCAAGACCAACCTTTCGGGCGAGGTCGAGTACGCTTACAACCCGACGCATCCGGTCGTTGAGCCGGTTGAGCCCGAGACCTTTATGGGCTTCCGCCGCGCTGACGGCCGCGCCGCCACGCGCAACGAGCTGTGGATCATCCCCACGGTCGGCTGCGTCAACGAGGTCGCACGTGCCATGTGCGAGCAGGCTCAGGATCTGGTCGAGGGCTCGCTGGAGGGCGTTTACTACTTCCCGCATCCCTTTGGCTGCTCGCAGACCGGTGCCGACCATGCCCAGACGCGCCGTCTGCTGGTGGCGCTCTCGCGTCACGCAAACGCTGCGGGTGTGCTGTTCCTGTCCCTCGGTTGCGAAAACTGCACGCACCAGCAGGTACTCGACGAGCTCGGTGACTTTGATCGCGAGCGCGTTCGATTCCTCGCCTGCCAGAATGTAGCCGACGAGCAGGTCGAGGGTCACAAGATCCTGTCCGAGCTTGCCGACCTGGCCAAGCAGGCCAAGCGTGAGCCCATTCCTGCCTCCGAGCTGGTCATTGGCCTTAAGTGCGGCGGCTCTGACGGTCTTTCGGGCATTACCGCCAACCCCACGATCGGTCGCGTGAGCGATATGGTTGTCGCCCGCGGCGGCACGTCGGTGCTCACCGAGGTTCCCGAGATGTTTGGCGCGGAGAGCATTCTGCTCGATCGCTGTGAGAGCCAGGACGTCTTCAATGCCGCCTCCGACATGCTCAACGGCTTTAAGGACTACTTTATCAGCCACGGCGAGGTCGTCTATGAGAACCCGAGCCCCGGCAACAAGGACGGCGGCATTACCACGCTCGAGGACAAGAGCTGCGGCTGCGTGCAAAAGGGCGGATCTGCCCCCATCGTCGACGTGCTGCCGTATGCCGGTCAGGCTACCAAGCATGGCCTGAACATGCTGTGCGGTCCGGGCAACGACATGGTATCCACCACGGCCCTGACGGCTGCCGGCTGCCACGTAATCCTGTTCTCGACCGGCCGCGGCACGCCGTTTGGCGCACCGGCGCCTACACTCAAGGTGTTCACCAACCAGCGTCTGTGCGACCACAAGGCCAACTGGATGGACTTTAACGCCGGCGTGGTGGCTACGGGCGAGCGCACGCTCGATGAGGCTGCCGACGACCTGTATCAGATGGTGCTGGACACGGCGAGCGGCAAGCTTACGAGTGCCGAGCGTCGCGGCTGCCACGAGATCAGCATTTGGAAGGATGGCGTCTGCCTGTAGCGGTAAATGGGTTCGCATAGGGCGCTATTGACCATGGCCCCGTCGGGAGTGTTCCCGGCGGGGCCATGTTTGTTCTGTCTGTTCGGGCGTGTCTTCCTGAGGGTACGGGAGCGGCGAAAACAATAAACGTTCACCTAATCGACCTCAAATTTAAACCCACTCAATACCCATGTAATCGTGATTTTTTTCAAGTCAGATATCCGTTTAACGGCAAAAAACGACCGTTCAAGGATAATATACAAGTGAACGTTCACCTATCATATGCAATCGCGCATAATCTAGCTAAACGTTCACCCTACGAGTGGGCGATATGCAGACAGACATCGGTATGGACTCCAATGTCTTGTTACAAGACAATCGAGAAAAGAGAGGGAGCTCGATGACTAACAAGATCGGTAAAAAGCGCAAGATCACATTCTGGACGCGCTTGGGCTTTGGTATGGGCGGCATGCTCAACTCCGGTGCCCTGAGCTTTACGCACAGCTACATGGTGCTGTTCCTGTCCACGGAGTGTGGTCTGTCCGCAGGCGAGGCTGCGCTGATCAGCTCGTTCGCCATCTATCTCAACGCCATTCTGTGCCCGCTCATGGGCTTTGTGGCCGATAACTTCTACGCTACTAAGATCGGCCGCATCTTTGGCCGCCGCCGTTTCTGGATCTTGCTGGCTATCCCGATGATGGTCGCTGAGCCGCTCATCTTTGTGGCTACGCCGTTTGGTTTCCCGTACTACTTTGTGTTGTACCTGATCTACAACGTCGCGTACACGTTCTGCACCGCCAACCTGTCGCCGCTTACCATCGAGATGACCGATGACTTCAAGGAGCGTACGTACCTCACCGGCTACAAGCACCTCTTTGGTAACGCCGCCGGCTTCCTGATGGCAGCACTCGTCGGCTTTGGCTTTGGCACCTTCGGCGAGACCAACCCGTTCAGCTACTTCATCATCGCTACGATTAACGCTTCGGTCATGGCAATCTCGCTGCTGTGCGTGTACCTGTCCACGTGGGAGCACACCCCCGAGGAGGTCGCTCAGGAGAAGATCGAGAGCGTCGGCGAGGGTATCAAGAAGTTTTTCATCGACGTTATCTCTACCTTCCGCAACAAGTCCTTCCGCAAGGTCCTGTATGCGCAGGTCTCCACGAAGCTCGCCGCTGCCTGCTGGTCTGCGTGCCTGTCCTTCTTCATCGTCTACTGTCTGCAGATTCCTAAGTCCTACGAGTCCGTGATGGAGATGCCCGGCAAGGTCGTCGCTATCGTCTGCACCGCCATCTGGGTCGCCCTCATGGCCAAGAAGGGCTTCCATAAGTCTTGGTACCTGGCAAACGTCGGTTGCGCCGCGTGCATCATCGCCTACAACTACTTCGCCTTTGGTCAGATCAACGGCACCTCTACGGTCGCCATCGCCATGATCGCCTACCCCATCATCTTCGCCATCTGGAAGTTCTTCTACGTTGGCTTCCAGTATCTGCCCGATGTTCTGCTCAACTACATCCCCGATGTCGATGAGCTCATCACCCTGCGTCGTCGCGAGGGCATCTACAGCTCCGCACAGCAGCTCTGCCAGCAGATCGCCCAGGCTGTTGCCGTCAACGTATGGGCTATCGTCCTTGCTGCCTCCGGCTTCATTCAGACCGCCGGCAACAGCGACGCCGTGACCCAGCCCGCCACCGTGCCTCTGTACATCTGCGGCTACATGCTCATCGGCTGCGCCGGCTTCTTCCTGCTCGCGGCCGTCCTTGCCCGCGGCATCAAGATCGACAAGGAGCAGTGCGACATCCTTTGCGACGAGATCCACCGTGTCAAGGAGGGTGGCAAGATGGCCGACGTCAAGCCCGAGGTCAAGGCGCTTTGCGAGGAGCTCTCCGGCTTTAAGTACGAGGACTGCTTCGCCCACAACAATGTTGGCTTCCAGGACGGCAGCGTAATTCCCGCCGAGTAGGGCAGGCGCATCGTCCAAACCACAGGGCCGTGCCACCGGAGATCCACCGGCGGGTACGGCCCTTTTTTAAAAACGAGTAGTATGAACTTCTGATTACATTTGAGGGAGAGACCCATGGAGACGAACGTTATCTGGCGCAATGCCCGCGCGGCCGTTATCGAGCTCGACGATGGCGGCTACTTTACCTGTGCCGATACGTGGGAGATCTTTGTCAACGATGAGCCCGCCGGTACCACGAATACGGTCGAGACCTATGTCGATGGCCTGACTCCCGGCAAGCGCAACCTGATCCGCTTTGTCTGCGGCGAGCGCGAGTTGAGCGTAGGCGTCACCACGCCGGCGGAGCCCTTTACCATCAACGTTCGCGACTGCGGAGCCAAGGGCGATGCCGAGCACGATGACACCACCAACATTCAGGCTGCCATCATGGCCTGCCCCAAGGGCGGGCGCGTGCTGATCCCCGCCGGCAACTACCGCATCAAGTCCCTCTTCCTTAAGAGCAATATCAACATCGAGCTTGCCGAGGGCGCGGTGCTGCTGGCCCGCCACGACCGCGCCGCGCTTGCCTACATTCCGGGCACGGTCACGGGTGACGAGGGGGCTGGGTACGCCGGCACCGATATGCTGCCCCTGGGCCGTTGGGAGGGCGAGAGCTTCTCGACCTACTGTTCGACCTTTACGGGCCTGAGCGTGCACGACGTGTGCATCTATGGCCGCGGCGCCATCGACGGCCAGACCGATTTTGCCGAGGACAACTGGTGGAACAAGGACTTTAAGAACATCTTCCGTCCCGAGGAGAGCCGCGAGATCGCCCGCCCGCGCATGATCTTCCTGTCCGAGTGCGAAAACGTGAGTCTTGCCGGCTTTACCGTGCGCAACAGCCCGGCGTGGAATATCCATCCCATTCTGTGCGAGCACGTCGATGCCCTGTGCCTGTCCATCGAGGGTCCCAAGAACTCCCACAACACCGACGGTTTCGATCCCGAGAGCTGCGGTTTTGTCCGCATCCTTGGCTGTCAGTTCTCGGTGGGCGACGACTGCATCGCCATCAAGAGCGGCAAACTGGGCATTGAACCCGAGCTCCGTCCCGCCACGCACGACGTGCTGATCTCGCACTGCTACATGCACGACGGCCACGGCGCCGTGGTGCTGGGATCCGAGGCCGCCGGCGGCATCAAGGACCTCACCGTGAGCAAGTGCCTCTTTGAGCGCACCGACCGCGGCCTGCGCGTCAAGACACGCCGCGGACGCGGCAAGGACGCCGTCAACGAGGGCATCACCTTCGAGCACATTCGCATGGATAAGGTGCTCACGCCCTTCGTGGTCAACTCGTTCTACTTCTGCGACAAGGACGGCAAGACCGACTACGTGCAGTCTCGCGAGGCGCTGCCCGTCGACGACCGTACGCCCGGCTTTGGCGCCACGACGTTTTGCGATATCGAGGCCACCAACTGCCATGCGGCCGCGGCCTATATCACGGGCCTTCCCGAGAGCAAGGTGACGCGCCTGACGTTCCAGGATGTCCATGTGACCTTTGCCGCCGATGCCGAGCCCTTTGTGCCGGCCATGGCCTGCGGCGTGGAGCCCATGGTGCGCCAGGGCATCATCGCGCAGAACGTGAAAGTCCTCGACCTGCAGAACGTGCGCATCGAGGGTCAGGATGGCGACGAGCTGCAGCTGCAAAACGTCGACAAGGTTATCCGCGCGTAGGGTAGTGCTCCTGCACAAGTGAATACGGCATGTTGAGGCGTGCGCCGGTCGGGTCTGCCCGGCTGTCGCACGCAATCTATAGGTGCCGGCATTGCATGGTGGGTGTTCTGTGACAGAAAGCGTAATGACAGATGAGTGGTAAAGAGCAGCTCTTTGAGGTATCGCTCGAACGCGAAGGCGCGTATCGCAGCATTTCGGCGGCGCTCGAGGCGGCGGAGCGGTGCGTGTCCGATACGACCGTGCCGGTGCGTGTGCTGGTGGCGCCGGGCGAGTATCGCGAGCAGGTCGAAATTCGTCGTCCGCATGTGACGCTCGAGGGCGAGACGGCCGACAGCGTGCGTATCGTGGGAGGCCTGGGTGCCAAGATGCCTTCGGAAGATGGTAGCGGCCAGGATGGAAGACTCGGCGCCTTCCGTACGTACACGGTGCTGGTCGATGCCGACGACGTGACGCTTGCGGGTCTAACAATCGAAAACAACGCCGGTGATGGGCGCGAGGTCGGCCAGGCGATTGCCCTGTATGCCGATGGTGACCGCCTGGTTGTCGATGCCTGCTGCATTAAGGGACACCAGGACACGCTCTTTTTGGGGCCGCTGCCGCCGCGCGAGGCCAAGCCGGGCGGCTTTATAGGCCCCAAGCAGTTCGCCCCGCGCCGCGTGGGGCGGCAGTATTTTCGACGTTGCCGGATCGAGGGCGATGTCGACTTTATCTTTGGCGGCGCGCGTGCCTACTTTGAGGGGTGTGAGATTCGCTCGCTCAACCGCGATATGGATGTCAACGGGTATGTAACGGCAGCCTCCACGCCCCAGGGCGAGCCGTACGGATTTGTGTTTCATGGCTGTTCGTTTACAGCCGATGAGGGCATTGCCCCCGGATCGGTCTATCTGGGTCGTCCATGGCGCGAGTGGGCCCAGACCGTTTTGCTCGAATGCTGGCTGGGCCCCCATATTTCACTCGAGGGTTGGTGGGATTGGAATAAGCCAGCGGCACATGACGGCACCCTGTATGCCGGCGGTGCCCTGTTTGGCCCGGCGGGTGATACTGCCGCTTGGGTGCCGTGGGCGCATTGCCTGACCGGTCAGGATTCCGAACGCTATGCGCGTGACCGAGTGCTTGCCGGCACGGATGGTTGGGATCCCGAGGGCGGCGACGGTGATGCGGTAGAGACGGCCGGGCTATCTGCCAATGGCCGCACCGTGCACATCGAGACGTACTACGAGGACGAACCTGCGCTGCGCGCCCGACTGAAGCGCGAGGGGCGCTCGGCCGCATTTACGGGCAAGACTCCCACAGACTTTGAGGCATGGAAGGCTGCGACCAGGACTCGTCTGTACGATATTTTGGGTCTTTCGCTTATGGACCGCGCCCCGATTGAGATTCGTGAGCTCAATCGCGTGCGGGTTGCCGGCAGCATCGTGCGTACTCATGCGGTGCTGCAGGTTGAGCACGATGTGTGGATGCCGTTTTACCTGTTGGAGCCGTCCCGCCCCAAGCTTGACGAGCGGGGACTCAAGCGCTGCTATATCTGCCCGCATGGTCACCAGGGGGCGGGTGCTGCAAGCATAGCCGGCGTTGCGGGCGTGCCGGCGGTCGACGATGCCGTGCGTAAGTTCAATTACGACTACGGTCTGCGTTTGGCGCGCATGGGTTATGTGACCGTCTGCCCCGATGCGCGTGGTTGGGGATACCGTCGTGACTGGAAGGGTCAGGGCGACGACGAGAACAGCTACCTGCGCGGTACGTGTCTGAATCAAGCACGTATGGCCGAGCCGCTGGGTCTTACGGTCGCGGGCCTCAACGCCTGGGACAACATGTGCTTGATTGATTACTTGGAGACACGCGGTGACATTGCCATGGACGACCTGGGCTGCTTTGGCTTCTCGGGCGGTGGGTACATGACGTTGTACCTGGCCGCGCTCGACCCGCGCGTGCGCAAGGCGTTTGTCTCGGGCTATCTGTACGGCGTTGATGATTCGCTACTGCACCTCAACGGCAATTGCAGCTGCAATTACACGCCTGGACTCTGGCGTCTGCTCGACATGGGCGACATTGCATCGCTTGTCGCGCCACGGCCGCTCTTGGTTCAGAGCTGCGAGAAAGACCATCTCAACGGCGCCCGCGGGCTTGCGAACGTAGACGAGCAGCTCGATATCGTTCGCGACGCCTACGCGCTGCTGGGCAAGGACGAAAACCTTCTGCACGAGGTCTGCCCGGGTGGACACCACCTGGGCGTGGCGCATCTTGCCGAGGATATCGAATGGCTCGATTCGCAAGTTGCGGAATGCGCCCACGCATAGCCCCTCGGATGTTGCGAATGAACGGTATGTACCTGTATGACCGCCGGTGTGCGGGTGAGGAGAAGAATATGGAAACGAAAAACTTGAGCGAATCGACCATCTGCTGCTTTGGCGATTCGACCACCTGGGGCGATAACGGATGCGGCGGGGGAGGCAACGATATCTCCTGGACTTCGCACCTGGGTGCGCTGCTGGGCGGCGCTACGATCGAGAACTTTGGTATTAAGGGTTCGCGTATTGCCGTCAAGGCCGACCGTAGCGATTCGTTTGTCGAGCGCTTGGACGGCATCGATCACACGGCAGATATCTGCATCGTCTTTGGCGGCGTTAACGACTTTAGCCGTAACGTGCCGCTGGGAGAGCTGGGCAGCACGGACGTGCACGAGTTCTACGGTGCGCTCGACTACCTGATCCGCACCATCACGGCGCGCTCGCCTCAGGCAAAGCTGGTGTTTATGACGCCGTGCAAGACGAGCGGAAAGCACGAGAAGGATATCCCGGCAAGCAACGAGGCCAACCATCTGGGCCTGACGCAAGACGCCTATGTGCAGGCGATGCTGGAGGTTTGCGACCGCTACTCGGTGCCGGTGATCGACCTCTATGCGCAAAGCGGTATCAGCCCGTTTTTGCCGGAGCACCGCGAGCTCTACATGCCGGACGGTCTGCATTACAGCCCTGCCGGCTATGAGCGCCTGGCGCATCGCATCGCTGCGGGCCTCACCGCCGTTTGCCGTTAAAAGTTTGCCGTTCACGGGGATTATAGGGTTAACGTTCACCCTATAATCCCCGTTCGCGTTACACTAGGGGAAACGTTCACCCATCAATAACGTCAGAGGGGACAGTAATGGGTTGCAATCAGATTCTGGACCGTTATATCGAGCAGTTGATCGAGACCTCTACGCCTCAGGCGCCGGCCTGGAATATCGAAAAGCTTCGCGCCGGCAAGGAGAACACCTGGAATTACATTGACGGCTGCATGATCAAGGCACTCATCGAGCTGTACGAGATCACCGGCGAGCAGCGTTACCTGACCTTCGCCGACGACTATATCGACTTCTTTGTCCAGGATGACGGCACCATCAAGCATTACGATCCCCAGGAGTACAACCTCGACAACGTCAACGCGGGCAAAACCCTCTACAAACTCTATGACCTGGTGGGCAAGCCCAAGTACCGTGCCGCCATGGATACCATCTATCGTCAGCTCGAAACCCAGCCGCGTACCAAAGAGGGTGTGTTTTGGCACAAGGCCGTCTACCCCAACCAGATCTGGCTCGACGGCATGTACATGGCGCAGCCGTTCTACATGCAGTATGAGCTGAGCTTCCACAACCGCCGTGCCTGCTCGGATAGCTTCCATATGTTCCAAGTGGTGCACGATTTGATGCGCAACCCCCTCAACGGCCTGTACTATCACGCCTACGACGCGAGCCGCAAGCAGTTCTGGTGCGATCCCGTCACCGGCCTTTCGGCCAACTTCTGGCTGCGCGCCGAGGGCTGGTTCGCCATGGCGCTCATCGATACCTGGGAGCTCATGCCGCCTTCGATGTCGGCCGAGAAGGACGAGATCCGCAAGATGTTCCACGACCTGATCGACGCCATGCTGCCGTATCAGGACGAGAAGACCGGCATGTGGCACCAGGTCATCAACCTGCCCAATATCGCCCCCAACTATCTGGAGGAGTCGGGCAGCGCCATCTTTGCCAACGCCATCATGAAGGGCGTGCGCCTGGGCGTGCTGGGCGAGCGCTACTACCAGTACGGTCGCCGTGCGTTTGATGGCATTTGCGACACGTGCCTGTCCGAGCGCGACGGGCAGCTGGCGCTCGACAACATCTGCCTGGTGGCGGGCCTTGGCAACACCGCGCACCGCGAGGGCACGTTTGGCTACTACATGAGCGAGCCCGTTGTCAAAAACGACGCGAAGGGCGTGGCGCCGCTGGTGCTTGCCTATATCGAGACCATGCATCATGACAAGCTTGCCGGTAAGCGCGATCCGCTTGCCCCTTCGGGCGTGTGCTCCATCGACGACCCGTTTGGCGGATACACCCCGGGCATCAATGCGTGCAAGGAGGTCTAGGCATGGCGCAGTCGAAAGGCGCGCTGAGCGTCGGTGTGCGCCTGCACGACCTGCCCGAGGGCACGGTCGAGGAGCGCATTCGCATGGCGGGCAAACTGGGTTTCTCGTGCATTCAGCTGCCGAGCAAAGTGCTCTACAAGTCCTTTGGCATTAACCGTTCCGGCCTTACGCGCGAACTCGCCGACCATCTGCGCGAGGTGCTCGACGCTAGCGGCGTGCAGGTGGCGGTGCTCGGCTGCTACAAAAACCTGGCCACGCCCGATCAGAATCAGCTGGTCGATACCTATGCCGAGTATGAGGCGTGCCTGAGGTTCGCGCGCTGGCTTGGGGGCTGTCCGGTGGGGACCGAGACGGGGCGCCCCAACGCGCAGAACAAGATGGCCGACGACCGTTTTTCGGCCGCTGCGCTCGATGCGTTTTGCAAAGGGCTCGCACGCGTGTGCTCGATGGCCGAAAAGGAGGGCGGCGAGCTTCTGGTCGAGCCCGGCTGGAACGAGATCGTCAATACGCCCGAGCGCTGCCGCGAGGTTCTGGAGCGCGTTTCGAGCACCGCACTCGGCGTGATCTACGACCCGGTGTCGCTGCTGCATCCCACGATCGTCGGTGAGGCTTCCGAGCAGGTGTCGCGCATGCTGCATTTGTGCGGCAGCAAGATTCGCGTGCTGCATGCCAAGGACTACGAGATCGTAGACAACGAGGACCAGGATGGTTGGTGCGATGGCTCGGGCTCTCGTTTGGTATGCCACGGCGCCTGCACGTGCGGAAACTTTGATTTTGAGGCCATTGCCGCCTGGGCAGCCGCCGCGCGACCGGGCATTATGACCGTTATCGAGAACAGCACGCCGTCCACGGTCGAGCGCTCGCGCGACGAGCTGCTGCGCATGGGGCGCAGCGTGATGTGCGAGCACGTGATTCTGTAACAAAGCAGGCTGGGCGAAAGAGATTGTCGTAGAGGTTCAAGAGGGGTACCGATGGCTATTCATATTGTTGAGGAAGCGAACCGCTGCCTTGGGTGCAAAAAGGCGTTCTGTCAGCTTAAAGGCTGTCCGGTGCAGACGCCTATCCCGCAGATCATCGACCTGTTTAAGCAGCGCCGTCTGGAAGAGGCAGGTGAGCTGCTGTTCCAGAACAACCCCATGAGCGCGGTCTGCTCCATGATCTGCAACCATTCGGGCCAGTGCGAGGGCGCGTGCATTCAGGGCCGCAAGGGCGCACCGGTGCATTTTTCGAGTATCGAGAACTATATCTCGACGGCATATTTGGACCGTAAGGAGTGGAAGCCCGCGCCGTCGTGTGGCAAGCAGGTTGCCGTGGTCGGTTCCGGTCCTGCCGGCATTACCGTGGCCATTAAGATGGCCCAGCTGGGCTGTGCCGTCACGGTGTTTGAACAGCGCCCCGAGATCGGCGGCGTGCTGGAGTACGGCATCCCCGAGTTTCGCCTGCCCCGCGCGCTCGTGCAAAAGTACCGTCACGTGATGTGCTCGCTTGGCGTACGCGTCCGTCCCTCGACCACCATTGGCGGCGCGCTGCATATCGACGACCTGCTGCGCGACGGCTACGATGCGGTCTTTGTCGGTACCGGTACCTGGCGCGCCCGCAAGCTGGGTATTCCCGGCGAGTCGCGTGGCAACGTACTGTTTGGTATCGATTACCTGGTCGATCCCACGAGCGTGGCGATCGGTCAGAACGTGGCGGTTATCGGCGCTGGCAACGTGGCCATGGATGTTGCCCGTACGGCCCTGCGCTCGGGCGCTCGCAAGGTTACCGTGTATGCCCGATCGCGCCATATCTCGGCCATCGATGACGAGGTGGAGCTGACCGAGCTTGACGGTGCCGAGATCGTGCGCGGCAAGGCGATCTGCGCCATCGACGATAACGGTCCGGTGTTCGAGACGGCTATCTTTGACGAGGACGACAACGTGGTGGGCTACGAGGAAGAACTTGACCATGTGCCCGCCGACACGGTTGTGATTGCGGCCTCGCAGGTGCCCAAGGACAAACTGGTGCTTACGACGGGCGGTCTGGAGACCGACCATCGCGGTCTGCTTTCGGTCGATGAACGCGGCATGACCACCGTGCCGGGCGTCTTTGCCGCCGGCGACGTGGTCAACGGCCCGCTCACCGTGGTCCATGCCGTGGCCGGTGCCAAGCTCGCCGTCGAAGGCATGACCAACTACCTGGGCCTCTAACTCCATCCCACCCATCAGTTGCGGTGAAATACGGACTGTTTTGGCTGTCAAAGGCCTCATCTACTCCGTATTCCACCGCAACTTTTTTGTGGGCTGAGTAAAAGCCGGGGGAACGTGCACGGTCGGGTACAGCGCAGTTGCTGATACGATAAGTACGTTAGCAACTGCCGCCGAGCGGCTCAAACGAAAGGAACCCTGTATGGAGTCCTCCGCCTATCCAATGCTCTTTAGTCCGATCAAGGTCGGTACGACCGAGGTCAAGAACCGCGTCTTTATGCCGCCGGTATCTACCAACCTGGCCGATCACGGCTATGTGACCGACGACTTGGTCGATCATTACCGTGCCCGCGCCAAGGGCGGCGTGGGCCTCATCATCACCGAGGTCGTGACGGTCGAGCCTACCTATACCTATCTGCCGGGTGACATGTGCTGCTACGACGACACGTTTATCCCTGGCTGGGAAAAGCTCGCCGCCGCCGTCCACGAGTACGGCTGCAAGATCATGCCGCAGCTCTTCCACCCCGCCTACATGGCCTTTAACATTCCGGGCACGCCGCGCCTGATCGCTCCGTCCTTTGTGGGCCCGTCCTATGCCCGCGAGGCGCCGCGCCCCATCACGGTCGATGAGATTCACGAGCTCACGCATCAGTTCGGTGACGCTGCCGTGCGTATGCAGAAGGCCGGTGTCGATGGCGTCGAGGTCCATGCGGCGCACGCCCACGGTATGCTCGGCGGCTTTTTGACTCCGCTCTACAACAAGCGCACCGACGAGTACGGCGGCTCGCTCGACGCCCGCATGCGCTTCCTGCTCGAGGTCATCGCCGAGATTCGCGAGCGCTGCGGCAAGGACTTCATTATCGACGTCCGTATCTCGGGCGACGAGTACACCGATGGCGGCCTGACCCTCAACGACATGATCTATGTCTCGCGTCGCTTGGAGAAGGCCGGCGTCGACATGATCCACGTGTCGGGCGGCACTACCATCAAGCGCGGCTCCGCCATTCCCGCCGCCGGTACGCAGCAGGCCTCGCACGCCGCCTGCTCGCGCGAGATCAAAAAGCACGTCAACATTCCCGTCGCCACCGTCGGCCGCATCAACGAGGCATGGATCGCCGAGGAGCTGATCGAGGACGGCGCTGCCGACATTTGCATGGTGGGCCGCG
>USCJ01000021.1 GCA_900553215.1 uncultured Collinsella sp. | reverse complement strand
GAGCCGGTGCCGCCGATGATGCCGATGGTCTCGCCGCTCGTAATGTGCAGGTCGATATCGTCGAGCGCCTGGCGTTTCGCATGCGCGGAATACTTAAAGCTCACGTGGTCAAAGTCGATGGAACCGTCGGCAACCTCGAGCACGGGCTCGGCGGGATCGGCGATCGTGGGCTCGGCGGCCAGCACCTCGGCAATGCGGTGTGCCGATTCGTCGGCCATGGTCACCATGACAAAGATCATCGACAGCTGCATCAGGCTCATGAGAATCTGGAAACCATAGGTAAAGGTCGAGGAGAGCTGGCCCACGTCGAACAGCGTGCCCTGGCTCGTGATAATGAGCTTGGAGCCCAGGTAGATGATGACGACAAACGCGCCGTTGACGCAGATGTTCATCATGGGGTTGTTAAAGGCGAGCAGCTTCTCGGCGCGGGTGAAGTCCATCTGGACGTCGCGCGCGGCGGTCGCGAACTTCTCCTTCTCAAAGTCTTCGCGCACATAGCTCTTGACCACGCGCATGCCGGTGACGTTTTCCTCGACGGACTCGTTAAGGGCATCGTACTTGTGGAACACGCGCGAGAAGATGGGGCGCACCTTAAAGATGATAAAGAACAGTCCAAAGCCCAGCAGCGGAATGATGACCAGGTAGACCATGGCGACGCTGCCGCCCATGATAAACGCCATGGTAAAGGCGAAGATCAATACCAGCGGCGCGCGCACGGCGATACGGATGATCATCATAAAGGCCTGCTGCACGTTGTTGATATCGGTGGTCAGGCGCGTGACGAGCGAGGAGCTCGAGAACTCATCGATGTTGGCAAAGCTGAACGTCTGGATCTTGTAGAACAGATCGTGGCGCAGGTTCTTGGCGAAGCCGCAGCTCGCATGGCTGCAGGTGATGCCGGCCGCAGCGCCAAAGGCGAGCGACGTGAGCGCGATGAGCACCAAAAAGCCCGCGGTGGGGAGCATCTCGGCCACGGTGGCGCCGTCTTTGATGGCATCGATCAGGTTGGCGGTGATAAATGGAATCAGCATCTCGCAGAGCACCTCGCCAAGCACGAGCATCGGCGTGGCAACGGTGACCTTCATATAGTCGCGGATGCTGCCCATGAGGGTTTTAATCATCCAGTTCCTCCCAGGTTACGCGGATTTTATCGAGCATTTCGGCGAGGTCCTCGCGCTCGTCGTGGGTGAGCGCGCTAAAGGCCTGCTCTCTAAAGCGAATGCGGGCCGCCTGGTCGATGCGGGCGTTTTCCCGGCCGGTTTCGGTCAGGCGAATGGTGAGTTGCCGTCGATCCTTGGGGTTACGGCTGCGCTCGATGAGGCCGTTGAGCTCGAGCTTGGACAGGATCTCGGAAAGCGATCCCGGCTTGAGGTCAAAGTGCATGCCGAGCTCCTGCTGCGACATCTCGCCGCCGGGTTGCTTGGCCAGCAGGCAGATGATGGGCGCCTTGCCGGATACGCCTCCGCCATGAAAGTGCATGTAATGGCCGCAAAAGCCCAGGCCACTCAGGATGCGCTTGGCGAGTTTGTCTTCGGCGCTGACCGCTTCGGGTACATCCGCCGGCTGTGACGGGTCGCCGCCGGGCTCGTGCGAACAAAGGCTAAGAGGTTCATCGCACATGAATTAGTGCCGCTCCTTTCTTTAGTTAGGTAGAGGAATTGTTTTGTGCCTAACTAATTTAGGAGCGCATAGATTAATTGTCAAGGTACCAAACTTATTATGTTCGAGCGGCACTTAGGGACGTTCCTTATGTGCCGGCATTTGGGGACACTCCTTGTGTCGACTAGTCATTTAAGAACGTCCCCAACGACTAACTTCCTCCTTCCCGTAACCTTTCCGCAACAATTCGTCCTCTGCGGTGCCAGCGCCCGTTCACAACGTCCCCTGCGCTACACTTAGTCGCACTGTGGCGCTGCCGCGCCGCGCCCGAAACAAGGGAGACCCTCATGAAGAACACTCAGCTGCTGCTGATCAACGATATGTGCGGCTACGGCAAGGTCGCGCTTTCCGCCATGCTGCCGGTACTGTCGCACATGGGCTACCGTATCCATAACTTGCCGACGGCGCTCGTTTCCGACACGCTCAACTACCCCAAGTTCTACATCCACGACACCACCGAGTACGTGCGCCAAAGCCTCGCTATCTGGGAGGAGCTCGGCTTTGAGTTCGACGCCATCTCGACCGGCTTTATCGTGACCGAGGAAGAGACGCGCATCATCTCGGACTTTTGCCACCGCCGTGCGCAAAAGGGCACCAAGGTGTTCGTCGATCCCATCATGGGTGACAACGGCAAGCTCTATGCCGGCGTGCCCGAGTCCACGATTGGCCTCATGCGGCACCTGCTGGAGTGCGCAGACTACGCGGTGCCCAACTACACCGAGGCCTGTCTGCTCGCCGATACGCCTATTGCAGAGCAGATCACGCCCGATGAGGCCCGCGCCCTTGTGGACGCCGTGCGCGAGTTGGGTGCCAAGTCGGTGGTCATTACGAGCGCCGTGGTCAATGGCACGAACGCGGTTATCGGTTACGACCATGTAGCGGGGGAGTACTTCACGATTCCCTTTGAGCTCATTCCGGTCTATTTCCCGGGCACGGGCGACACGTTCTCGGCGGTGCTCGTCGGCCGCGTTATGGCGGGCTGGAGTCTGCAGCGCGCGACGTCCGATGCCATGCGTGTGGTGGCCGAGCTTATCGAGCGCAATGCCGACCAAGAGGACAAGTCGGCCGGCCTTCCCATCGAGGCCTGCCTGGATGTGATTGACCATGAGTAACGCCGGCGAGGGCGGTGCCGACGGATTCGCCGACGAGAACAAGCCGCTCGGCGCCCCGCGTGGCAAGCGTCCGCGCATTCGCATTAGCTGTGTGGACCAGCTGGGGACGTGCCGCTGCCATCATGGTCACAAGCCGGGCGACGTCTTTAATTTCGATCGCGACCGCGGCAAGATGTGCGCCATGGCCTGCCATGTGGGCTTTCCCTATATCGATATCCTGCGCTATGGCGGAACCGTGCCCGGTAACGAGCCCGGTACGGCAAAGTTCTGCTGCCCCGAGATTGATACGCTGAACGTCTGGCTTGCCGAGATCGTCGACGAATAGGTGAGCGTGGATTTTCTCCCGTTTAGAGCGCACTTGAATGCTCAAAGTGGGAGAAAATCCACGCTCATTTTTCATGCGGGAGATTATCCACGCTCGTTTCGCGCCGAAGGCGTGGCCTGCGACCTCGCTTTCCTACAGCTGCTCGAGCATAGCGGCGCAACCGGCGAGCACGTCGCGGTAGGTGGCATCGAAATTGCCGGTGTACCAGGGATCGGCCACGTCGCCGGGGCGCCCGGTCCAATCGAGCAAGCGCGTAATCTTGCCGTCGGGGTCGTCGCCAAAGATGCGACGCAGGCCACGCGCGTTCTCAGCATCCATATAGACAATGTGGTCCCAGTTGCCATACTCTGCTCGACGCACCTGGCGGGCACGGTGCGCAACGACGGGAATCCCGACTTCGCGCAGCTTGGCGACCGTGCCATGATGCGGCGGGTTGCCGATCTCCTCAGTTGAGGTCGCTGCGGAATCGATGACAAACTCCGCCTCGCGCCCAGCGCGGCGCACGAGCTCGGTAAACACCGACTCAGCCATCGTCGAGCGGCAGATATTCCCATGACAGATAAACAGTACGCGTTGCATATGCGGTTTCCTTTCGATCGCCATCATCGAGCTCGAGTATCGCATCTGCGCTTACGCTCTCGCCCGCTTGCGCTCCCAGCGAGCCAACTTAATCGTCACCAGCGTAAGCGCCCAGGCCACAAGCGAGAACGCGGCACCAACCGCGCCAACGTAGGCAATGCCAACGCTGCTCACCACGGCGCCGCCCACTGCGGTGCCAAACGAAATGCCGACGTTAAACGCCATGGGTTCTACCGAGCTCGCGAGTACCATCGATTTGGGATGGCGGCTGCGCGCCACGTCCATAAAGTGCGTGATGCATGACACCGAGAACAGGTACATGAGCAGCGCTAGGCTAAAGACAAAGACCAGCGCGAGCGGCATGGTGTCGCCCACGGCAAACAGCCCGAGTAACGCCGCAGCTTGCAGCACAAACGTCACAAGCAGCGCCTTCATGCCAAAGCGCGCGTCGATCCATCCGCCCAAGATGTTCGAGACCAGGCAGAACACGCCGTAGGCCATAAGCGTGGTGCTCGCCTGAACAGTGCCCATGCCCAGCACCTGCTCAAGATAAGGCGTCACGTAGCCGTAGAACACATAGACCGATCCCACGCCAAACAAAAAGATGAGCATGCCGGTGATGATGCTCGGTTCGCGTAGCAGACTCGCCTGCTCGCGGAAGGTAGCGGGTTCGTCGGTCTGTCCGGCGCGCGGCATAAACGCCACGAGCGCTCCGCAGATCAAAACGGCAAAGGTCAGCGTACCGTACATGGCCACGTGCCAGTCGAGCGTGTCGGCCACAAACTTGCCAATCGAGGTCACAAAGACCATCGCCACGGAAAACGCGCCGTACACGACCGAGATGGCAAGCGAAGTTTGCTGCGGGGACAGCAGCTCGGGGATGTACGTCACGCCCACGGCGCCCGAGACGGATCCCAGGACAATGCGCGAGATAAACAGTACCTGGAAGTTGGGCGCCAACGCCATGACCAGATTGCCGAGCACAAAGATAATGCTGTAGCACACGAGCAGCTGGTAACGACGGAAGCGCCCCGTGCTGAGCGCAAGCACCGGCGTCGCGATGGCGTAGACCAGTGCAAAAACGCTGATGAGCTGGCCCGCAGCGGCAAGCGATATGCCGAGTTCCGTCGCCAAGTCACTTTCGATGCCGATGACCACGAACTCGGAGCAGCCGAGCGAGAATCCCAGCAGCACGAGCAGCGCCAGGCAGAGCCTGGTGCGCGCGGGGGAGAGCGCGGCGGCGGTTGACTTACTTTTAGGCGTGGTTGCGGCGGTCAAGGTTGTCACTCCAATGTCGCATGAATAAGCGGGATTCAATCCCTGCAACTCTAACAGAATGTGTCAGGTGCCTGCCTCCTTTGTCGCAGGCTGCGCTTGCCTGTATAGTCGCAATACAGGCGAAGATGGTCTCAGGTACATTGCGGGCGACAGGAGATCCCATGGGTATGCACACGACAAAGGTTGTAGTGGGCGAGGGCAAGTTTGCGCTCGAGGCCCAGTTGACGGTGACGCCGCGAGGCATGGCGGTGTACGCCTGCTCGCCGGAGTTTGCGCACCTGGGCGCCACGGCACAGGCCATTCCGCGTCCCGAGCCCGGCCGTACGGCGACGGTGAGCATCCTGGCCGTTCCGTGCCATCGAGACGAGATCCCGGCGCACGATATCGCGGCGGCGCTGGCCACGTGCTTTAGTGTGCCGGTAGTTGCAAGCACAGGTTTTCATGTCGAGCAGGCGAGCACGGATGACCTGCAGCGCGTGCTCGATACCACCAAGGAGCTCATCGCCGCGCTCGAGGAAGCTGCCGCCCGCATTCTGCGCGCCGGCTGGGATGAGGGCGGCGCGGGTGCCGAGGTCGTGGCGGTCGATGCCGCGACCGGCGAGGCGCTTGGCCCCGTCGATCGCATCGAAGCCCATACGGGGGAGGGCGTCCTGCACCAGGCATTTCTGACGCTTCTGGTCGAGGGGTGGGGCGAGGGCGCGCGCCTGCTGCTCTGCCGTCGCAGTCCGCTCAAGCGCCTGTGGGGCGGGGTGCTGGCCGACAGCTGCGCCGGCCATCCGCTCCCCGGGGAAGACGTTGCCGCCGCCACGGCGCGTCGCATCAACGAAGAGCTTGGCGTTACGCGCGGGCCCGATCAGCTCAAGCACCTCGGTCACGTGGTGTACCGCGAGGACCATGGCGACGGCCGCTGCGAGTGCGAATGGTGCGAGGTGTTCGCAGCCCATGTTGAGCCGGGCGAGCTGCATATCAACCAAGAGGAGATCTCGGAAGTGCGCCGCGTGGCTCCGTCCGAGCTCAAAGGCTACCTGCAAGGTCACCCCGAGCAGCTGGCCCCCTGGCTTCGCGAGGCCCTCAGCGACCCATCCATCCGTACGGATCTCGCTATGTGAAACAAAAGACAGTCCCTTTGCCACATCCAAATCGTCACAACATTCGATGAAAATCTCGAAAACGAGGAAAAGCGTCGAATGTTGTGACGGTTTTTGTCCAGGGGATCGCTTCTCATCCAAAAAATCCCGCTTGACTGTATTGCAACAACACAGCGCAACGTAAGGGGCGTCCGATAACGGGCGCCCCTTTTTAAGCGGCAACGTGGCTGCGAATCCGGAGCGCCCCCAACAAGAAAGGTGGGGAGATGGAAGCGGAAAAGAAGGCGTTTAAGATCACCAAGCGCGAAATTGGCTTTGTGCTGGGTATCGTTGTCTTTTTGCTGGTGAAGTTTCTTCCTTTGGCGGAGCTGAGCTCGACGGTCGAGCTTACGGTCGGCGGTCAGACCTGTCTGGCGTTGACGCTCGCCACGGTGGTGTTCTGGGCGTGTGGCGTGGCACAGCCGGGCTTTGTGGGTCTGCTCTACTGCGCGCTGCTCGTTCTGTTTAAGGTGTGCGTGGACGACACGGGCGCCGCGAGTATCTCGGCGACGGTCGCCTCCACGTTTAGCTCGTGGACTAAGGCCACTATGTGGCTCGTCATCGGCGCCTACCTCATCGCCAGCGCGGTCAAGGAGTCGGGCCTGGGCGAGCGCATCGCCTATGCTTTTATGCTCAAGTTCGTGCGCGATGCCAAGTCGCTCATCATCTCGATTTTCGCGCTCACCTTTGTGCTGTCGCTGCTGATCCCGCATCCGTTCCCCCGTGCCTTCCTCATCCTCGCCGTCGTCTCGGTCATCGCCGAGTCCGCCGGCTACGGTGACGATGACAAGGGCAAGCTCGGCTTCCTCGTGTTTGCCGCTGCCGCTCCGGGCTCCATGTTCTTCCTGACGGGCGACTCCACGCTCAACCCGCTTGTTGCGCAGTACAGCGCCGAGGCCGGCGGCATGAGCCCGTCCTTCGTCGACTGGTTCCTGTACATGAGCGTGCCCATGCTGGTTGCGCTGCTGTGTACCCTGTTCCTGGGCCTCTTCCTCTTTAAGCCCAGCAAGGAGCTCGTCTACGATCGCGAGCAGATCGTGGCCAAGCAGGCCGCGCTCGGCAAGCTCTCCGTCAAGGAGATCCGCACCATCGTGTGGCTTGTCATCGCCATCGCGCTGTGGCTCACCGTCTCGGGCGACTATATCGGCTGGGTCACCCTGGCCATCGGCGTCGCTCTCGCCATGCCCATCATCGGCGAGGTCCTTACCCCCGCCAGCTGGAACGCTGTCGACATCAAGTCCCTCATGTTCCTGACGGCCGCCATGGCCGTGGGTTCCGTGGGCGGTGCCACCGGCATGAACGCCTGGATCGCCGATGTCGTGCTTCCCAGCTCCGTACCCGAGAACATCTTCCTGTTCGCCCTGCTCGTCGCCGCGCTCTCCATGGTCATCCACATGTTCATGGGCTCGGTCATGGCCGTGCTCGGCGTGTGCGTGCCGGCGTTCATCAGCTTCGCGGCCGGCTCCAGCGTAAGCCCGCTCGCCGTGGCGCTCATCGTCTTCACGTCCATCAACATCCACTACATCCTGCCGTTCCACAACCTGCCGATCCTTATCGGCGAGGGCAAGGACGCCGGCGGCTACACCTCCAAAGAGGCTATGCGCATGGGCATTCCCCTCACTGTGGTCGTCTTTATTGTCGTGCTGGTCGAGGCTGCCTGGTTCCACCTCTTTGGCCTGATGTAAGCGGTCGAGCGCCCCGGCTGTAGGCAGCCAAGCGCTTGAACTTCGAGTGGTCGAGCACTCCATCTGTGAGCGCCGCGGCCCCATTACGTTACCCCGCCCGGCGGCACACCGCCGTCGGGCACTCTCCCGAAAGGAGCACGCCATGTCCACTACCGATGCTTCCCAGATCCACGACCTGCGCTCTGCACTCGACTTTTTGCGCGAGATGCCGGGCCAGCTGCTCGAGACCGACACCCAGGTTGATCCCGATGCCGAGGTCTCGGGCGTCTACCGTCACGTTGGCGCCGGCGGCACCGTCATGCGCCCGACCAAAGAGGGTCCGGCGATGGTCTTCAACAACGTCAAGGGCTTTGACGACGCCAAGGTCTGCATCGGCATGCTTGCCAGCCGCAAGCGCGTTGCCGCCCTGCTCGACCTGGACGAGGAGCACCTGGGCCTCGAGATCGGCAAGCGCTTCGAGAACCTGATCGCCCCTGAGCAGATCGCCGAGGGTGCGCACGTCGACTGCCAGGAGGTCGTGTACAAGGCGACCGACGAGGGCTTTGACCTGCGCAAGATCGTTCCCGCTCCCACCAACACGCCCGTCGACGGCGGTCCCTACATCACCATGGGTCTCGCTTACGGCACGAGCCCCGACGGCTCTCAGTCCGACGTGACCATCCACCGCTTCTCCTGCGTCGACAAGGATAAGCTTGCCATGTGGATTACCCCGGGCAGCCGTCACCTGGGCGCGTTCTTTGACGAGTATTGCCAGCGCGGCGAGGACATGCCCATCTCCATCTCTATCGGTCTGGACCCCGCCGTGTACATGTGCTGCGGCTTCGAGGCTCCCACCACGCCGCTCGGCTTCAACGAGTTGCAGATCGCCGGCGCCCTGCGCGGCCACGCCGTCGAGCTCGCCGACTGCGTCACCGTTCCGCAGAAGTGCATTGCCAATGCCGAGTACGTGCTCGAGGGCTACCTCATGCACGACGAGACCATCAACGAGGACGTCAACGGCCACGGCTACGCCATGCCCGAGTTCCCCGGTTACACCGGTGGCGCCAAGGTCTGCCCGGTGATCAAGATCACCGCCGTCACCACGCGCGTCAACCCCATCATGGAGAGCTGCATCGGCCCTTCGCACGAGCACGTGTCCATGGCCGGCATCCCCACCGAGGCTTCCATCTACAAGATGGTCGAGACCGCCATCCCGGGCCGCCTGCTCAACGTCCACGCCGCTCCTTGCGGTGGCGGCAAGTTCGTTGCCATCATGCAGTTCAAGAAGTCGAGCAAGAATGACGAGGGTCGTCAGCGTAACGCCGCCATGCTCGCCTTCTCGGCCTTCTCCGAGCTCAAGCACGTCATCCTTGTTGACGAGGATGTCGACATCTTCGATATGAGCGACGTTATGTGGGCCATGACCACGCGCTTCCAGGCCGACGTGGACCTCATCACCATCCCCGGTTGCCACTGCCACGTGCTCGATCCGTCCAACGACCCCGCGTTCGATCCTTCGATCCGCGAGCACGGCATCGCCTGCAAGGCCATCTTCGACTGCACGGTCCCGTTCAACCTCAAGAAGAACTTCATCCGCTCGCAGTTCATGGAGATCGACAAGGACAAGTGGGCCAAGGAGATTGCTTTCTAAGGTTCCGGCGTTCTACCGAACGCCGGACCACTCGACGCTGCGCCCGCGCCTGGCGGGCAATCTGCCCCTCAACTGCGAAGGCATGGGCATAAGCCCTATGCCTTCTTGTTTCGGGGCACCTTGCCTCGCCAGACGCGCGCTCACTGACATTGCCCGACCTATAGCTGCCATTTTGTTGTTAGGAGTTGTCATGCCTGAGTCTTCTTTTCGTCCCCGTCGCATTGTCGTTGGCGTGTCTGGCGCCAGTGGCGCCGCGCTGGGCCTTGAGTGCCTCAAATGCCTGCGCCAGGCCGGCGCCGAGTCGGCGCTTGTCGTCACGCGCGGGGGAGAGATCACCATCGAGCAGGAGCTCGGCATGACGCTCGACGAGTTTGCGTGCTATGCCGATGTGGTCTACGACAACAAGAACATCGGTGCCGCCATCGCAAGCGGCACCTATCCGGTCGACGGCATGATCGTGGCGCCCTGCTCTATGAAGACGCTCGCCGGCATTGCGAGCGGCTACAGCGAAAACTTGTTGCTGCGTGCGGCCGATGTGCAGATGAAGGAGCAGCGCCGCCTGGTGCTTATGGTGCGCGAGACGCCCTTCAGTGCGATCCATGTCGACAACATGGCGCGCCTGGCGCGCGTGCCGGGTGTCGTGCTCATGCCGCCCATGCTCACGTTTTACAACGGCCCTGCCACGCTCGACGACGCGGTGCATCATATCGCCGCCAAGGCGCTCGAGGCCGTCGGCGTGTCGTGCGAAAACTATAAGCGCTGGTCATAGGCATCTTTAGGGTAGGATACGAGTAGTGTTTGAGCCCGCTGCCCCTGTGGGCGGCGGGCTTTTCGCGTCAAAGGATGTGTCGGGAGGACTTATGCAGACGGGTATGTATGCGATTAGCGAGATGGCGAGCTTGTTTAACGTTTCGCGCCAAACGCTCATCTACTACGACAAGATCGGTCTGTTTAAACCCGCCGTGGTTAACGAAAAGGGCTACCGTTTCTATTCGCCCACGCAGATTCCGCTCATGCGTCTGATCTGCATGCTGCGCGACCTAGGGCTCGAACTCGACGAGATTGACCGCCTGACCTCGACGTTCGACATTGGCGAGATGACCGATCACCTGCGCTCGCGGGTGCAAGCGCTCGATGAACAGATCGCCGGCCTCAAAGCCGAGCGCGCGAGCGTGCAGGAGCGCCTGAACTTTTACGACGAGGCGGTTTACTGGCGCGAGCGCGAGGGCAGGCCGGAGCTCAAGCAGTTTGAGCGTCGCTACGTGGTCTTTGAGGAGTTTCCAGGCGATATCGAGCGCGGCCGCTCGATGCTTCACCCCACGCTCATGCGGGCCATCCTGCGCATGCGTGCGCTCACGGGCACGCGCCCCATGCGCGGCTGGGGCGCCATGCTGCGTCGCGAGGCGCTGCATTCCGACGACCCCATCGCCGGTGCCGGCTCCTTTGCCGTGCTGCCGCGCGGTGCCGTGGAGCTGCTGCCGAGCGATCCTGCCGAGCTGGCAGAGATTGGCGTCGAGGTGTTGCCCGAGGGCACATACCTGTGCATGAGCCGCTGGGGCATGCCGTATGAGCCCGAGGGTATCCGTGCCATCGTGGCCTGCATGGACGAGCACGCACTCCAGCCCATCGGCGATGCCTTCGATTTTTGCTACCTCGATACCACCAGCTACGACGAGTCCCACCAAGAGGACTTCTGCTGCATCCAAATCCCCGTAGCCCTCCAGATGTGACAAGAGGACAGTCCCTTTGTCACATTCGCGGCATGGCTGCCGCCCAAACCGTCACAACATTCGATGAAAATCTCGAAAACGAGGAAAAGCGTCGAATGTTGTGATGGTTTTCCTATCTGTGCCGGCGAGCCGCCGTGCCGTCTGGGGGTATAAGGCTAGCAAGTGTTTATTTGCGAGGCCAAGGGGGCGCCCCGTATGGATATCGATAGCTTTGAATGGTGGTACAGCGAGGGCGAGGCTCCGGATGAGGTGTGGGACGAGCCCTTGCCAAGTGATGAGTTGAGCGACGGGACCGATGTGGACTCCGATGCTGGCGATGCGCTTGACTCGGATGCCGATTCCGACCCCGCCGAGCCCCTGACCTTCGAGCAGGCCTGGGCCCAGGCCGAGGCCGACGAGGCAAAGGCCGATGCCACGGCCACGCTGGGTGAGCCAGCCGACATGTCCATCTCGCCGGCCAAGACCCCGCAGCCGCGCCACACCATCGACCCCGGCAGCACGGCATCCTTCAGCATACTCGACGTGCCCGCGCAGGGTGCCCAGGCGCCCGCCCCCACGCGTCGCCCCAACCTGGCTCGCGAGGAAGACGCGGCCCGCCGCTCACCGCTCGGCCCCATCCTCATCGCCTTCATGGCCGGCGTCATCGCTTGCTCGGCGATCGGAAATGTCTGGAGCCACGTGGAGCAACAGCGCAAAGACGCCGCCAAGGTCGAGATGTCTGTCGAGCAATCGCTCAGCCGCACGCGCTCGGTGCATGTGTCGGTCGAGGTTAAGGACGGCGCGACGTGGGATACCGCGCGCGGCGATAGCCAAATGCTCATCCATATCGTGGGCCGCACGCTCAAGGGACAAGCAATCGACGAGTATCAATACGTTAATTCCGAAGGTGACGGCATCGAGCTCAAGCCCGGCGACTACGAGCTCACGGTCGATGAGCCGCCCGTCGCCACCGACGGCACGCGTTACCGTGCCTCAAAGCGCATGGTTCCGGTGAGTTTTAATTCACAGGCGCCCGATACGGTCGATAGCACGCCGCAGGGCGGGTTTGACCTTTACGCTATTGCTCAATAACTGCACCTGTCGCTCAACCCCGCCGCCAAGAGTGGGACAATAGCCCTCGACACCGTTGTTTACTATTGGAGGAAGTAGCATGTCCACCGTCACTACCATCAAGCGCGGCGGCCTCACCGCGGCCATCGATTCCATGGGCGCCCAGCTCACGAGCCTTGCCCTCAACGGCAACGAGTATCTGTGGCAGGGCGACCCGGCCTTTTGGGGCAAGCATGCGCCTATCCTGTTCCCCATCGTGGGATCGCTGCGCAACAACATGGCGACATCTGCGGCCGGCACCTGCGAGATGCCGCGCCATGGACTCGCTCGCATCGTCGAGCACAAGTTGGTCGAGGTTTCGGAGGACGGCTCCTCGGTAACGTACGAGATCACTGACACGCCCGAGTCGCTCAAGGCTTTCCCCTTCCACTTTAAGCTCAACATGACCTATGCCCTAATCGGCGACGCCACGCTTACCCAGACCTTTGCCGTCACCAACACCGGCGACGTGGCCCTGCCGTTCTCGGTGGGCGGCCATCCTGCATTTAACGTGCCCGCCCCCGGTGCCGAGGACGAGACGTTCGAGGATTACGAGCTGGCATTTACCGAGGCTTGGACCAACGAGGCCCCCATCATCACGCCCGATGGCCTCATGACGTTCGAGGGCAGCTACAAGGCCCCCGATAACTCGGACGTGCTGCCCATCACGCACCGTAGCTTCGATAACGACGCCATCATGTTCACCGATACCCCGGGCTCTACGCTCACGCTGCGCGGTCGCAAGTCGGGCCACGGCGTCAAGATCGACTTTGAGGGCTTTAAGTACATCGGCGTGTGGTCTGCCGCCAACGACGCTCCGTTTGTGGCGCTCGAGCCCTGGACCGGCCACACCACCATGGACACCGAGGACGACGTCTTTGAGCACAAGGTCAACACCATCACCTTGGCTCCCGGCGCCACCGACAAGCGCTCCTTTAGCGTTACCCTGCTCTAGAGGTTCCGCCGTTCTAACGAACGACGGACCGGTCGACGCTGCGCGCCACCCAGAGCGACAATTTGTCATTCAAAAGGCAAGGCATGACCAGAAGGTCTATGCCTTGCCTTTTTCATGCCAACTTGT
>USCJ01000020.1 GCA_900553215.1 uncultured Collinsella sp. | reverse complement strand
GCCGGCGGGGATGGAGGCGTCGAGCTGGATCAGGTTGAGACGCTCCTCACCATCCTCCTCGTGGATAGCGCTGATGAGCATGCCGCAGCTGGGAATGCCCATCATCTTGCGCGGCGGCAGATTGGTGATGGCGAGCAAGGTCTTGCCGACCAGGTCCTCGGGCTCATAATAACCGTGAATGCCGGAGAGGATGGTGCGGTCGGTGCCAGTGCCGTCGTCGAGCGTAAAGTTCAGCAGCTTCTTGGACTTCTTGACGGCCTCGCACGCCTTGACCTTCACAGCGCGGAAATCGCTCTTGGAGAAGGTATCAAAGTCGACGAACTCCTCAAACAGCGGCTCGACGGCGATCTTGGAGTAATCAACCGTGGGCTTGAGCGGCTTGACGAACGGGCTCGCGGTGTTGCCGGCCTCGGCAGCCTTGGCGGCAGCGGCACCGGACTGGAAACCCTTCTCGGGCTTCATGTGCGGGAACAGTAGCACGTCGCGGATGGAAGCCTGGTTGGTGAGCAGCATGACCACGCGGTCGATACCGATGCCGATGCCGCCCGCAGGAGGCATACCGTACTCGAGGGCGCGCACGTAGTCCTCGTCGTACTCCATGGCCTCGTCGTCGCCGCCAGCCTTCTCGGCCATCTGGGCGGCAAAGCGCTCGGCCTGGTCGACCGGGTCGTTGAGCTCGGAGAACGCGTTGGCGTACTCGTGACCGGCGATAACCAGCTCAAAGCGGTGCGTCAGGCGCGGGTCGTCCTCAAAGCGCTTGGCAAGCGGGCTGACCTCGATGGGGTAATCGCAAACGAACGTGGGGTTGACAATGGTGTCCTCGCCCAGCTCATCGTAGATCTCGGCGATAATCTTGCCGGCGGTCCACTCGGGCTTAATCTCCAGGCCCTTCTCGCGCGCGGCGGCAGCAAGCTCCTCGACCGGCGTGTCGATGGTGACCTGCTTGCCGAGCACGTCGGAAACGATGTCGGTCATGGGACGGCTGGCCCACTCACCAGAAAGGTCGATGGTCTGGCCCTGGTACTCGATGACCTCGGGGTTGCCGATGGCCTTGTTAGCCGCCTTAATGACACCCTGGGCGAGCGCCTTCATGCCCTCGAGGTCGGAGAAGGCACGGTAGGCCTCCATCGTGGTGAACTCGGGGTTGTGGGTAAGGTCCATGCCCTCGTTACGGAAGATACGGCCGATCTCGAACACGCGCTCAAAACCGCCGACGATGCAGCGCTTGAGGTGCAGCTCGGTAGCAATGCGCAGGTAGCACTCCTGATCGAGCGCGTTGAAGTGGGTAATGAACGGCTTGGCAGTAGCGCCGCCCTGGATGGTCTGCAGGATGGGGGTCTCGACCTCCATGTAGCCGTCGGACTCCATAAAGCGACGGAAGGTGGAGAGAATCTGCGAACGCTTACGGAACGTCTCGCGAACGTCGTCGTTGGCGATCAGGTCAACATAGCGCTGGCGATAGCGGGTCTCCTTGTCGGAAAGACCGTGGAACTTCTCGGGCAGCGGACGAACGGCCTTGGCAAGCAGGGTCGCGCTCTTAGGGGCAACGGAAAGCTGACCGCGCTGGGTGCGCACAACCACGCCCAGGATGTCGCCCAGGTCGAGGGACTTGAGCGTATTCCAGGCAGCCTCGTCCATGTCGTTGATGCGGCAGAACAGCTGAATCTCGGCAGTCGCATCGCGTACGACGATGAACATGATCTTGCCCTGACCGCGCTTGGCGACCACACGGCCAGCGATCTTCACGACGTCCTCGGTGTCCTCGCCATCGGCAAGCTCGGCGTACTTAGCCTCGATATCGGCAACGTAGTCCTCAAGCTCAGAGTGCTCGGGATAGGGGTTCTGGCCCGCCTCGAACAGGGCGGCGCGCTTGGCCAGGCGGGTGGCGCGCTCGTCGTTGAGCGTCGATGCCTGATCTGCGGCGTTCTGGTTCTCTGCCATAAGTTAGCTCCTCAAACTAAAACGCTCCCCAGGATTCGGTCCCAGGGAGCGAAAACAAACCTTTACGCGGGACCGTGGTCTAGCGTGCAATCTTGGCGATGGTGTAGACGCGAGTCTTGCCGGAAGGCGTAACGACCTCGACGGAGTCGCCCTCGCCGTGACCGATGATGGCGTGGCCGACCGGAGACTCGTTGGAAATCTTGTGCTCGAGCGAGTTGGTCTCGGTGGTACCGACAAGCGTGACTTCCATGACCTCACCGTTGGGATCAATCAGAGAAACGGTGGAACCGATGGAGACGGTCAGATCGCCCGTGGTGGCAGCAACCTGAGCGTTGGCGAGGATGGCCTGGATCTCGGCAATACGAGCGGCGTTCTGGGCCTGCTTGTCCTTAGCGGCGTCGTACTCGGAGTTCTCCGAAAGGTCGCCGAACGCGCGGGCTTCCTTGATGTCCTCGACGATCTCCTTGGCGTAATCGCCCTCACGCCAAGCGAGCTCCTCGACGAGCTTCTGGCGGCCCTCAGCGGTCAGTACGATCTGGCTTGCGTCCATACGGATATCTCCCCAACTCTGATCAAACAATCAACTGTCAACAAAACGAAAAAGACCGGCTAGCCTGCGGGCAAGCCGGTCAGGTGCTCACCCCAAAGGGATGGGACTACTCTGCGTCCGCGTCGCTGTCCTCTGCCTGCTTCTTCTTGGCAGCAGCGAGCTTGGCCTCGAGCTCAGCGATCTCCTTGTCCTCCTCGGACTGCTCGACCACGACCTCCTCGGCCTGCTTGGTCTCGGCCTTATCGTCGCCCTCCATACCCTCACGGATATTCTTGACGGTAGAGCCGAGGGACTTGCCGAGCTTCGGCAGGTTCTTGGGCCCGAAGATAATCAGGACAACGACGAGAATAATGATGAGCTCAGGAGCCCTCAGTCCAAACATGTAGACCTCCACAATACAGCGAGACAAGCTCGAATGAGTATACCGCGGGTATCGCGGTATCACAACAATAGCTAAAAAAAGGGACCGCAAGAAGCGGTCCCTCCTCATGCTCTGGTCGGGTTGACTGGATTTGAACCAGCGACCCCTGCGTCCCGAACGCAGTGCTCTACCAAACTGAGCCACAACCCGTTAGCTCGACTATAGTAACAAAGATTTTCGCCGCGTGCTAGATAAATTTTTATTTCTTTGGCGCTTCAATGCGAACCGTGTTGGGAATGAGCTCCGTCGCGCAGGACCACCAGCCGTTTTGCAGGGCAGCGTCGGCAAGCCTTTCGGCCGTGGCGGCGGTGTCGCAAATGGCAAACGAGCAGGCGCCCGATCCACACACATCTACAGCAACCGTGCCGTCCTGTTTACGCAGCCAATCGAGAACCGTTTGAATCTGCGGCTCCATCTGTGCGGAAATGACGCCCAGGTTGTTATGGATGAGTGCATATGCCGTCTCGGCATCACCGGCACGCAAGGCAGAAGCTATCGCGCCGGGCTTGTCCGCAGGCACCGGGGCCTCGTCAAAACGTCGATAGGCTTCAATTGTCGAAACGCTTGCCTCGCGCGGCTTGACCAACACGACGGGCGTTGCGGGCAGCACGGGATACTCAGTTGCCAGCACGTCTCCCCCACCTACGTAGAACGAAGGGCTCGCGTGCAAAAAGAACGGGACGTCAGCACCAATGCCCCGCGCAATGTCGTCGAGCGCGGGGTCGGAGCGATCAATTCCCCAGAGCTCCGCCAAGGCGACAATGACCGCGGCCGCATCCGTCGAGGGACCGCCCAAGCCGGCGCACAATGGAATGCGCTTCTCAATCGTCACGCAGATGTTTGCCTCGCGACCATAATGCTCGGCCATAGCAACCGCAGCCCGATACGCCGTATTCTTTTGCATGGGAAAATCTGATGCCGGAACCGTCTGGACGGTCAGCGCCTGTGCCGGCGTAACCGTCACGGTATCGGAAAGACCGACAGCTGCCATCAGGGAATCGACCCTGTGGTAGCCGCGGTCATCGCGCTCGGTATGAACCCCCAAGTAGAGGTTAATCTTTGCCGGCGCGGAAAGAGTCAGGGACCGATCGGTCACCGCTAGTGCTCCTCGAGCTGATTGCCGAGCGGGGTAAAGATATGCTCGCCGCTCTCGGGGTCGAACAGCTCGACCTGACCGGTGAGGACATCGATATACTGGTAGGACTGACGCGACTTGCGCCCGCGACGTTCGTCAACCTCGACGATAAAGACGGCGGGGTGGACGCTCTTGATGGTGCCCATGCGCTCGACGACGCGGGTGCGGCCCATGTTGGCCTTCACCTTAACGCGATCGCCCACCATATCGGTCAGCTTCTCGTGGATGTCGTCGACGTGATTGACTTCCATCTCTTCCATGAACAGGGCCTCCAGAAGGTGCAATTCAAAAAGGGGATAATACCCCTAAGATAGACAAAACTCTAATACTATAGCACCCTGTTACAACTACGCGCAAGTAGCTAATTCGGCTACTTACAGATTGTCGGTATCGAGGACTATGGTGAATGGACCGTCGTTGACGAGGTCGACCTTCATGTCGGCGCCGAAGATGCCATGCGCTACGTGCTCGACGTCCTCGCGTACAAGTGTCAGGAAGTACTCGTAGAGCTCGTTGGCAACATCGGGGGCGCCGGCATCCGTAAACGATGGGCGGCGGCCGTGACGGCAATCGGCGAACAGCGTGAACTGCGACACCACGAGAACCTCGCCGTCGACATCGGCAAGTGCCAGGTTGGTCTTACCGTTCTCGTCCTCGTTAATGCGCAAGCCCCGGAGCTTGCCCCACAGCTTATCGGCCTCGGCGCGCGTGTCGCCATGGCCCACGCCCAGCAGCACCAGATAGCCGCGCCCAATTTTGCCCACGCACTCGCCGTCGACTGTCACGCCAGCATTGAGCACGCGCTGCACCACCGCACGCACGGTCTACTCCTCGCCCGTCAGTTTGGCAGACAGGTGCTCGAGCGCATGGAATCGATGACTGATGGCGTTCTTCTCGTCCGCCGTCAGCTCGGCCATGGTCTTGCCCGGCGTGTCGACCGGCAGGAACAGCGGGTCGTAGCCAAAGCCGTGATCGCCGCGGCCCTCGTGCGCGATAACGCCCTCGCAGGCGCCCTCGCCATAAGTGACCAGGCCGTCCGTGTCGATAAGCGCGACGACGCTCATAAAACGCGCGGTGCGGTCCTCGTCCGCCACGCCTTCCAGATTCACGAGCAGCTTGGCGTTGTTGGCGGCATCGTCGCCATGCACGCCCGCGTAGCGCGCGCTATACACACCAGGCTCACCGTCCAGCGCGTCGACGACTAGACCGGAATCGTCGGCGATGGCCATAAGACCCGTCTCTTCGACGGCAGCCTGCGCCTTGATGATGGCGTTCTCCAAAAACGTCGTGCCGTTTTCCTCGGGGTCCTCAAAATCGCCCAGCTGGCCGAGCGCCACAAAGCGAACCTCGGGCATGACCTTGCCTAAAATGGCCTCGATCTCGGTGAGCTTATGGGCGTTGCCCGTTGCCACGACAATGGTCGCCGCCGGGTCGAGGGTGTCGATGTCGATCTTCTCAAGTGCCATGAGTGGTCTCCTTGTCTCTATAGCAATGCCGCGCCGAGGGCGACGAGGGCCTCCGCCTCTCCCCTCTCAATCAACGGCAGTCTTGTGTCTAGACGTCTCCGCAGATAAAACCTACCAAAATAAACCTGTCCCTTTTTGGCAGGTTAGGCGAGGGTTTGACGCTGAAGCTCGATGAGCTCGGCGATACCTTTGTCGCCCAAGTCGAGCAGGGCGTTGAGGCGCTTACGGTCAAAGGGCGCCTGCTCGCCGGTGCCCTGGAGCTCGATCATCTCACCGGTGTCGGTAGCGACGAGGTTCATGTCGACTTCGGCGTGGCTGTCCTCGGAATAATCGAGGTCAAGCAGCGTATTGCCGTCGACAACGCCCATGGAGATGGCAGCCACCTGGCCGGTAAGCGGGATGCGCTCGATCTTGCCCGCCTCGACCCACATGGCGAGGGCGTCGTGCAGCGCCACCCAGGCGCCGGTAATGCTCGCCGTACGCGTACCGCCATCGGCCTGAATCACATCGCAGTCGACGGTGACGGTGTACTCGCCGAGCGCTTTCATGTTGACGACGGTACGCAGGCTGCGGCCAATGAGGCGCTCGATCTCCATGGAGCGACCCTTGCGGTTGGCATGCTCGCGCTTGCAGCGCTTGCCGGTCGACGTCGGCAGCATGGCGTATTCCGCGGTCACCCAGCCGGCCTTAGCTCCCTTTCGCCAGCCCGGCACGCCCTCCTCGATAGTGGCGGCGCACAGCACGCGCGTGTCGCCAAACTCGGCCAAACACGAGCCGTGGGCGTGCTTCATGACGCCACGGGTGAGCTTAACGGGGCGCAACTCGTTGGCGGCGCGGCCGTTGGCGCGATTGACCTGCATGTACTCCATAGAAATATCCTTTCGGCAAAAGGTGAAGGTGGGCCTTTGGTCGGTGACCTTATATCTATTTCAGTTCGTCGATATCGATATGTTCGATGCTCTTGAGCGGCTGACCAAAGATAAAGCTGCCCGCCACCGCAAACTCGGCAATGTTATCGGCCGTCGTGGCAAAACGATGCTGCGGCTCCCGCCAGCTGCTCGCGGCGCGTGAGGATATCGGTCAGCTCGCGCGTGGTCTCCTCGGCGGAACTCACGACGCGCACCCCAGGCCCCAGCGCATGGCGGATAGGTCCCACCAACAGCGGAAAATGCGTACAGCCGAGCACCACGGTATCGATACCGTGGTCGCGCAGTGGCTCAACCGTGGCACCCACCAGCGCACGCACGGCAGGCGTATCGAAGATGTCCTCGTTCTCAAGCCACTGCTCTTGCAGATGCGCACCCGAGGCGAGCTCGTGTTCGACAACCTCGACAAAGCTCGAGGCGGGGCAGCCGTATACGTCGACGCCGGCATCTAGATCCTGAATGGCGCGCGTGTAAGCGCCCGAGCGAATGGTGAGGTTGGTGGCGAGCACGCCCACGCGACGCGAACGGGTGCTGTTGATTGCCGCACGGGCACCCGGCGCGATCACGCCGATTACGGGAACGTCAAGCACCTGCTGGGCCAGACGTAAGGCCGCAGCTGTCGCCGTGTTGCAGGCGATGACCATAATCTTGACGTCGTGCTTCGACAGCCAACGGCCCGCCTGCAACGCAAACGAGCGCACCTCATCCTCGGTGCGCGTGCCGTAGGGGCAGCGTTTGGTGTCGCCGAAGTAGTAGACGGACTCGTGCGGCAGCGCCGTCGCGATGGCGCGCGCAACCGTCAGACCGCCCAGGCCAGAATCGAACACACCGATCGGGCGCGTGTCGCCTGCCGGATTCTCGATATCGGACATTACCTCACCAGTCTCTCTCGAAAAGACATATCCAAGTGCGGCGACGCCGCGCTACGAACGCGCCGCGACCAGCAGCTCTGCCGTCGCCGCCCAACCGTCGACAATTTTGCCGCGCGTAACGAAAGCGTTCTCGCAAGCAGCCAGGAACTCGGGCGCGCCGGCGCTCGTCAGGCCATTCTCGACCAGACAGAACGTGCCCACGTGATCGGCCATGTAGAAGTCGGACTCGGAATCGCCGAGCGCGAGCGTCTCCTCGCGCTCGATCCCCAGGTGCTCGCAGAAGCGCGCAATGGCGACGCCTTTGTTGAGGCCCGCGGGGTTGATGTTGAACGCGCGACCGTCCTCGACGCGATCGAGCTCGAGCGTCGTCGGTTTGGACAGATGCGTCAGGTGACCGTTACAGGCCCACACCAGGCCACAGCCGGCCTCGTCGAGAATGGCCTGCGCCTCGTCATCGGGGATGTCGCCGCGCATGCCGACGGTGACCTCACGGTATTTGTAGCCGGTCGACATGTCGTTGTGGTACTCGATCTTGTGCGGCCAGCGGGCAAGGATCTTCTCGCACACGCCGGTCTGCTCGATCACCTGGTGCGGAGTAAGGCCGCAGGCGGGGTCGTAAGGCATGTCGCCAGTCAGATACTCCCAATCGTTGGCCTTGAGGTCGTACATAACCAGGCCGCCCATCTCACCAATGTAGGAGTTGAGGCCGAGCACGCGCGCGTCCTCGTGGATCATGGTACGGTTGCGGCCCGAGGGGGGAACCACCTGGATGCCGGCGCGGGCAAGTGCCACGACAGCCTCGACGAGCTTGGTCGAGGGATTGCCGTCGTTGTCGCGCAGCACGCACGAGCCGGGCGCGAGCATGGTGGCGTCCAGGTCGGTAAAGACGTACTTAACCTTGGCCAAGCGCTCGCGCATCTCGCCCGAAAGCTCGGCAACGGTCGGCAAGGTGTTGTGGGACATGGTTACTCCGTTTACGTAGAAGGGTTTGGACTTGGACGGCATGTTTTGATTGAGGGAACACGCTTATGGCGACAGCGCACTCAGGGCGCCGCCGCCATCATGGTTCATTAGTCAAACTGGGTAACATCGATCAGGCGATTGGCCAGCGAAAGGTCGCTCTCGATGGGCACGAACTCGTCGCCCACGTGCATGAGCTCCTCGTCACCCTTTGCCAGCAGCAAGACAATGGTGGGAGCATCGGGGTTGACGTACTCCTCGCGCGCCGCCTTGAACGCCGCATGCACAGCGGCTTCGCGGTCGAGGATGATCTTGTTCGGCGTATCGTCGGGAACATGCTCGGCAAGCTCGCGACAGACCTTCATCGGGTCCTCGTGAGCCGGGTCCTCGTTGGCAAAGATCATCAGGTCGGAATATGGTGCGGCCTCGCGCGGAAGCTGCTCGCGGCGCTCCTGCGCCTTGCCGCCGGCAGCGCCAAACACTGCAATGACTGGACTAGTGGGAAACGCGCGCTTGACCGACGAGAAAAGCGACCGGAACGAAAGCTGGTTGTGAGCGTAGTCAACGACGCAGATCACGCGGCCGTCCTTCGACTCCACGACCTCCATACGGCCCGGCACACGCAGTTTGGAGAGGCCCTTCTTGATAGCCTCGATACCGATGCCGATCTCGCGCGCAGCGGCGATAGCGACCAGCGCGTTTTCCACGTTAAAGTCTCCCGCGATACCCAGCAGGACCTTCTCCCCCGCCTCGGGCTCGTCGGCGCTCATGCCGTGCAGGTTAAACTCGATGTTAAAGCCGAGCATGCGGACATCGCTCGCCCACAGGCTTGCCTCGGGATGCTCGACGCCAACGGTCACCAAGCGCTCGGCCGTCGACGCTGCCTCTAGCACACGGTCAACCTCATCGGTGCCCAGATTCACCACGGCAGTCTTTGCCTGGTCAAAGATCCTGAGTTTGCTCTCAAAATAATCCTCAAACGTGGGGTGTTCGATCGGCGAGATGTGGTCGCGGCCGATGTTGAGGAAGCACGCCACGTCAAACGGCAGATTCTCGACGCGTTGGTACTTGAGCGCCTGGCTCGAGACCTCCATGACCATGGACTGGCGACCGGACGTGCGGCAATTGGCGATATGGCGCCAAACCTCGGGAGCCTCGGGCGTGGTGTTGGTGCTCTCGTAGCACTCGATACCATCGTCGGTACTCACCGAGCCGATCATGCCGCAGGACTCGCCCGCCGCCTTGATGATGGACTGGAGCATAAAAGCGGCCGTGGTCTTTCCCTTGGTGCCGGTGATGCCCACGATCTTGACGTCGTGGTCGGGACGGTCGTAGACCTCCGGCGGCAACAGGGCCATGGCCGTGCGAACACTATCAACAACCAGCATCGCAGCACTGCTCTCCTTCGCCAGCGGCTCCAGAGACTCGACCAGCGACTCCTCGCACACAAATGCGACGGCGCCCGCATCGAGCGCCATGCTCAAAAACGCGGGCTTAAAGGCAGCACCTTTACAGAAGAACACGTCACCTGCCGAGACCGCGCGCGAATCAAACGAGCAGCCGGTCACGGCACGCTCGTCAACCTGCTCTGATGCGCGCAGCTCGCCACACACATCGAGAAGCTTGGCAAGCGTATCGACCGTGGTCACGGTCGCGGAATCCGAATGGTGCATCTTTCACCTTTCTCAGCCATTTGGCAGGGACGGTTTTTATAGTAACTGAAACGCACCCACGCAAAAACGGCTCCCGGAGGAGCCGTTACGCGCAGGCGTTCGTAAGCCGAGGCTAGGCAGCCTGAACAGAAGGCTGGCCCTCGTCGATAAAGAAGCGCTTGTACCACACTAGGAACACGAGCGGCGTATAGATCTTGCGCTGGAAATCGCCCTTGCCCGCAAAGTGCAGATCGAGCAGGTGCATGAGCTCGTCGGTATTGAAGAACTCGCTTGCCCACGGCGCGGTGAAGTACTCCTTGACATAGTCGTACCACTTTTGCTCGCGCAGCCAGTAGACAATCGGCACCGGGAAGCCCACCTTGGGACGGGTGGCCCACTCATCGGGCAGCGACTTGTTGGCAGCGTGGCGGAGTACCTGTTTGTTGCCGTTCTCGTTGATGCGGTAGCGGTCGGGAATGTGCTCGGCGAACTCCATGACTTTGCGGTCCAGGAAGGGCACGCGCAGCTCCAGTGAGTGTGCCATGCACATCTTGTCGGCCTTGAGCAGAATGTCGCCCGGGAGCCACATGTTCATGTCCAGGTACTGCTTCTTGACCAGCTCGGGCTGACCCTTCACGCGCGCATAGATGGGAGCGGCAAGCTCGAAGGCGCCGTCGCCGGTGTTGTACTCGGGCTTGAGCACGCCGTCGACCTCGCGCTCCGGCCATACCAGAGCCTGTCCCAGGAACGACTTCTCGGGGATCTCGGCACCCTTGACCAGGAAGTTATGTCCCTTGAAGTACGGCATATGCAGCGCCAGGTTACCGAGCGCGCGACGGATGGGCAGCGGCACCATCTTTTTGTACTTGCGCACCGGGACCGTGTCCTCGTAGTAGGCGTAGCCGCCAAAGAGCTCGTCGGCGCCTTCGCCCGAAAGCACGACGGTAACGTCCTTGCGGGCCATCTCGGCCAAGAACCACAGCGGCACGGAAGACAGGTTGGACTGCGGCTCGTCCATGTGATACTGGATGTCCTCGAGCGCACCGAAGAACTCGTCGGCGGTAATCATCTTGCGAACGTTCTCGACGCCGAGCTTATCGGAAAGTTCCTTGGCGTAGTTGGTCTCGTTGAAGTTCTTGTAGTCAAAGCCCACCGAGAAGGTCTTGTCGGGCATGAGACAAGCGGCGATGTAGCTGGAGTCGACGCCACCGGAGAGGAACGACGCGACCTTGACGTCGGCGATGCGATGGGCCTCGACACTCTCGTGCACGACCTCGTCCAGCTCATCGACATACTCTTCGAACGGCTTCTCGACGGCAGAGTAATCGCAATCCCAGTAGCGCTCGATGTTCATCTTGCCGGTCGGGATATCGACGGTAAAGTAGTGCGCCGGCGGCAGCTTGTAGACACCCTCGAAGAAGGTCTCCTCAGTCGCCGAATACTGCAGCGTCATGTACGGACGCAGAGCCTTTTTGTTGACCGCCTTGTGGAAGTGCGGGTAGTCCAGGAAGCTCTTGATCTCGGAACCAAAGAGCACGCCCGGAGCGCCGTCGCCCGCATCGGCCATGGGATAGTAGTAGAGCGGCTTGATGCCAAAGATGTCGCGGGCGCCAAAAAGCTTGTTCTTCTTTTTGTCCCAGATGACGAAGGCGTACATACCGCGCAGGCGATCGAGGACGGCCTCGCCCCACTCCTCGTAGCCGTGCAGGAGGCTCTCGGTGTCGGCGCCGCAGTGGAACTTGTAGCCCTTGGCCTCGAGCTCGGAACGGAGTTCTTGGAAGTTGTAGATCTCGCCGTTGAAGACAATGACGACGCTACCGTCCTCGTTGGCCATAGGTTGGGCGCCAGCCTCGGTCAGGTCGAGGATCGACAAGCGGCGGAAGCCGAGGGCAACGCGGCCGTCGATAAACTGACCGCCCATGTCGGGACCACGATGGACGATGCGGTCCATCATCTTGGTGAGCACCTCGGATTGGTTATCCGTCCCACCGACAAAACCGACAAAACCGCACATATACTATCCCCTCTGCTGTTGCTGGGCATCAAATCGAATCAGTAGCTTTTGAGTATACCCGAGGGCGTAAAGAGGGGCGGAATGTTCAGGCAATCTCAACTGAATCAGCTCCGCTGTGACACGCGTCGGTTACCTTTAATGGATATGAGGTGAATGAGGCGATTGTTTTGCTATACTCTCTCCGCACGGGCGATTGGCGCAACGGTTAGCGCAGGTGCTTTACACGCACAAGGCTGGGGGTTCGAATCCCTCATCGCCCACCACTGAATTGGAAACGGTCCTCGCAAGGGGACCGTTTTTGTTTGGGCCCAGCGCATGGGATTCGAACCCGACAGGGTGCGAAGCTGAGGAAACGCGAAGCGTTTTCCAGCGCAGCACGCGAGGAGCGAAGCGACGAAGCGGGGCGCGGGCGGCGCCAGCCGCACGCGGACATCCCTCATCGCCCACCATTGAATTGTTAGGCCTCCAGCGATGGGGGCCTTTCCTTTTTCGGGCCCAGCGCATGGGATTCGAACCCGCCAGCACGTCTGCCACAAAGGCCGTGGCCAGAAAATGGCAAAAATGAGTACTGCTACCTTGCTTACAACATATCAGAAGATAATATTTGCTTAAGTTACGCAACATATGTCCATTATAAGGACTAGCAATTGGATCAAAATCGTACATTCATCGCCATTTCGACTAGCTATCTGGCCTTATTAGTCCAAAATTGCTGTTACCAAATCGGTAACAGTACTCATATTTGATGTTTTTTGACCAGCAGGTCTCCCTGCCTTAGCAAATCTAAGGCAAAACGGGCTCCAGACCGCTGAATCGTGCCGCATATTGCACGTCCGCAGTCCGGAACCCGGTCCAAATTGAGCTATTGCGCCGCGTTAGCCCAAGACACCCGACAGGATCTCGATCAGACTGTCCACGTCGGATTCCTCGCAGACGAGCGGCGGCAGGAAACGCAGCGTATGGGCACCCGTAGCGTTAATCACGGCACCAGCCCCCAATGCACGGGCCACAACGTCGTGTGCATCACCCGCAGTATCGTCCAGATCGCAGCCGAGCATCAAGCCGCGGCCACGCACCTCGGTCACGTTCGGCAGCTTGGCGAGCTTTGCCTCCATATAGGCGCCTACCTTGGCAACATGGTCGGCATAATCGCCGTGCACGAGCGCGGAGAGCGTCGCGGCGCACGCCGCGATGGCCAAGCAGCTACCGCCAAAAGTCGAACCGTGGTCGCCCGGCTTAAACACGTCGGCAATCTCCTTCTTTGCTACGACGGCACCCATGGGCACGCCATCGGCAATGCCCTTGGCAAGGCTCATGATGTCGGGTTCCACGCCATAGGTTTGGAATGCGAACGGCTTGCCGGAGCGGAAGATGCCGCACTGGACCTCGTCGGCAATCAGGACGATGCCATTGTCGTCGCAGATCTTGCGCAGCGCCTTGACGTACTCCGCCATAAACTCCTCGGTCATGGGGTGCACGCCACTCTCACCCTGGATCGGCTCGAGCATCACGGCACATATTTCGCTCCCCAGCTGCTTAAAGATCGCACGCAGTTCATTGATATCGTTGGGCGTACAGGCCACAAAGCCACCCGGCAGCGGGCGGAAACTATCCTGCAGCCAATCCTGCATGGTGGCGGCAATGGTCTCGAGCGTACGGCCG
>USCJ01000019.1 GCA_900553215.1 uncultured Collinsella sp. | reverse complement strand
CGGATTATCCCTGGAAAGATACCGCGCCTGATGACTCCGTGGTCGCCGCTCGCTGCGCCGCGCTGGGTCGCATCGCCCGCGGCGAGCACTGCATCATGGTGGCCTCTGCGCGCGCTCTGCTGCGCTGCGTGCCGCCGGTCGAGAGCCGCTACTGGGAGTCCACTACTTTTACGGTGGGCGAGGAGATTCCCTTCGACGAGGTGCCGCAGCGCCTGGTGGGCATGGGCTACACCAATGCCGGCGCCGCCGATGCACCCGGCCTGTTCCGCGTGCACGGTGACACCGTCGAGGTGTTTCCCGCACAGGAAAAGGCGCCCGTGCGCATCGAGTTTTTCGGCGACGAGATCGACCGTATCCGCCGCATGGTGAGTTCCACGGGCCAGACCATCGGCAACGAGGACAGCATCGAGATCTTCCCCTGTCGCGAGCTCGCACTCACCGACGACGCCGTCCACAACATGCATGTGGCGCTCTATCGTGCCAGCCAGGACGACAGCAAACTGGCGGCGCTGCTCGAGATGGTGGATGCGCGCATCGTCACGCCCGAGCTCGACCGCTTTTTGCCGGTGATGTACGGCCAGACCGTGAGCCCGCTGTCGCATGTGAGCGGCAAGGCGCTCGTGGTGCTGTCCGAGCCGCGCTCGCTGTTCGACGATTGCCTGCGCGCCTACGAGGATATCGAGGCACGTGCCGGCGAGGCGGGGGTCGACCGTCTGGACGGCCTGTACGTGCGTGCCCAGCAACTCGACTTTGGTGCCCAGCAGCGCCTTAACTACGTGAGCTTGATTCGTGCCGGCGGTGCGGTGACGGCAGAGCTCAAGATTGAGCAGCCGGCCATCGCGGGCTCGGACAATCGCTTTATGACGCGCATCCAGGAGGTCGTGGGCAAGCGCTATGCCTGCGTGTTTGCCATCCCCGACCGCGGTGCGCGCGAGTCGATGGAGCTCACCTTTGGCGATGAGGGTATTACTTTTGAGGAGTCGCTGACGGCCGCGCCCGAAAACGCGGGCGCTATTGGCGACCGTGTGCGCGTGGCAGCGGCAGATTCTGCCGATCGTGCTGTCCGCCAGGATGCTCATGCTGCAATTCGCGAACGCAAGGCCGACGCGCTCAACGCCCGCTCGCTCGAGGCAGGTGCCGCCCAGGCTGCCGCCGGTGCCGCCGTGCCCACCATCTCGCGCGGACGCGTGACCTTTGTCGATGCCGCCTTGCCGCAGGGCGTGGTGGTGCCCGATGCCAACCTGGCCGTGTTCTCGATTGCCGACCTCAACGCCCGCATGGATGCCAACCGCGCGCGCAGCCGCCGCAAGGTGGACATTACGCAGATCACGTTCCCGTTTAAGCCGGGCGACTACGTGGTGCACGCAACGCATGGCATCGCGCTCTTTAGCGAGATCGCGCGCCAGGAAGTGGGCGGCAAGGAGCGCGACTACTTTTTGCTGGAATACGCCGATGGCGACAAGCTCTACGTGCCGCTGGAGCAGGTCGACCGCATCACGCGTTATGTTGGCCCCGACGGTGACAAGCCACGCCTGACCAGGCTCAACACCGCCGACTGGACGCGTGCCACCAATAAGGCGCGCAAGAACGCCAAAAAGCTGGCGTTTGACCTGGTCGATCTGTATACGCGCCGCTCTTCGATTACCGGTATCGCCTGTCCGCCCGATACGCCCGAGCAGATTGAGATGGAGCAGAGCTTCCCTTACGACGAGACGCGCGACCAGCTGGAGGCCATCGCTGACATTAAGGCCGACATGGAGGCGCCCAAGCCCATGGACCGCCTGCTGTGCGGCGATGTGGGCTTTGGCAAGACCGAGGTCGCCCTGCGCGCGGCGTTTAAGTGCGTGGACTCCGGTCGCCAGGTCATGGTGCTCTGCCCCACGACCATTCTGGCCCAGCAGCACTACGAGACGTTCTTTGAGCGCTTTGCCCCGTTTGGCCTTGAGGTCGAGGTGCTCAGCCGCTTCCGTACGCCGGCGCAGCAAAAGCGCGCGCTCAAGGCATTTGCCGAGGGCACGATCGACGTGCTTATCGGCACGCATCGTTTGCTTTCCGCCGATGTGAACCCCAAGAACCTGGGCCTGGTGATCATCGACGAGGAACAGCGCTTTGGTGTGCAGCACAAGGAGCAGCTCAAGAACCTGCGCGAGCAGATTGACGTGCTTACGCTTTCGGCCACGCCTATCCCGCGTACCATGCAGATGGCCACGAGCGGCGTGCGCGACATGAGCCTGATCACCACGCCGCCGACTGGGCGTCGTCCCGTGATCGTGCACGTGGGGGAGTACGACCCCGACGTGGTGAGCGCAGCGATTCGCCTGGAGGTGGGCCGCGGCGGCCAGGTGTACTACGTGTCAAACCGCGTCAAGACCATCGACGACGCCGTGGCGCGCGTGCACGAGGCCGCGCCCGAGGCGCGCGTGGGCGTGGCGCACGGCAAGATGAGCCCGCGCGAGGTCGAGGACGTGATGATCGAGTTCGCGACCAAAAAGATCGACGTGCTCATCGCCACGACCATCGTGGAGAGCGGCATCGACAACGCGACCGCCAACACGCTCATCATCGAGGACTCGCAGCGCTTGGGTCTGGCACAGCTCTACCAGCTTAAGGGCCGCGTGGGCCGCTCGGCCACGCAGGCATACGCGTACTTTATGTTCCCCGGCGAGCTGCCGCTCACCGAGGAGGCAACGGCGCGCCTGACTGCACTGTCCGAGTTCCAGGACCTGGGCAGCGGCATGCGCATCGCCATGCGCGACCTGGAGATCCGCGGCGCCGGCTCGCTCATGGGCGCCGAGCAGCACGGCAACCTGTCGAGCGTGGGCTTTGACCTGTTTACGCAGATGTTGGGCCAGGCCGTGGCCGAGGCGCGCGGCGATGACGACGCCGGCGTGGAGGCGGCGAGCGTGGGTATTAATCTGCCGGCCGATTACTTCTTGTCCGAGGAGTACCTGCCGGCGGTGGACCAGCGCGTGCTCGTGTACCGCAAGCTCGCAGCGGCTGAGGACCTGGAGAGCATCGACGAGGTGCAGGAAGAGACCGAGGCCGCGCATGGCGAGCTGCCGTTGGCGGGACTCAATCTGTTCAACCGCGCGCGTATCCGTATCCGCGGCGAGCGCTTGGGGCTCGAGAGCGTCACGCTCAGCGGCGGACGCATCACGTTTTTGGGCGTCGACGTGCCCAAGAAGGTGGCCTTTGAGCTTAAGACCCGCTACGGTGCGGTGAACTTTCCCAAGAGCCGCAAGCTGTCGGTGCCCTACAAGGCCGGCGCCGGTGCGGGCAGCGGCCTGGGCCGAGGCCTCGACGCCAACGACGGCACCGGCCCCGTGGCGGCCGCCCTCATGCTGCTGCAGCAGCTGGGCGCCAGCGATGACGACTAATGGGTCGACGCTGCAAACGCCCCATTTGGGCAATCTGACCCTCACTCGTCGGTCGCGTACTCAAGTACGCTTCCCTCCTCTTTCGGGCCACCTTGCCACAAATGGAACGTTTTCGCTTACTTATGCTCAACCTGTAAGGGTGTTTACGGGACAAAGCCATCTTCGTCTCACCCACATTGCAGGTTGACCGCCCTTCACCCGACCGAAAGGAAAGCATGTTCGGATACATCTATAAGAAAGATGTCGCCATGATCGCGGTTGTCCTGTGCCTTTGTCTGGGCGTGGGCAGTTTCTTCGATTATCAGATCTCGAGCGCGCTGTTCAATATCGGCAGCATGTACGGTCGCTTTATCGAGGCCGCTGGCGAGCTGCCGTTTGAGCTGACGGCGAGCGTCGCGGGCGTTATGCTCGTGCGTTCGGCACGCCCCGATTCCAAGACGAGCAAGTGGCTTGCCGCGCTGGGCGTTCTGGTCAACGTGGGCCTGACCGGCTACGAGATCGTTTCGTCCCTGAGGGTTGGCGGCAAACTCATCGCGGCTCAGTTGGTGCTGACGTTTGTGCTGGTCATCGTCGCCAACCTTATCGTCTATCGCCTCACGCGCGCGACCGACCCCGACGAGCTCACACGCTGGGCGTTGATGGTGCTGGCCGTGTGGGTCGCTCAGGCCATCATCCTCAACGTGGTTGTCAAGCCGCTGTGGTCGCGCCCGCGCATGCGCGTGATCGAGGTCACGCCGGGGCTCAATTTTCAGCCGTGGTGGGTGATTGGCAACCCCGACAAGTGGAGCTATATTGCGGCCGGCGTAATCAAGGACGGCTTTAAGTCGTTTGCGAGCGGACACACGGCGCACGCGGCGATCGGCCTTATGCTCGCCGGGCTTCCTGCGGCGTCCTTTAAGGAAAAGCCGTCGCGACGCCGCGTGGTCTTTTGGGTCGCTGCCGTGGTCGCGGCGCTCGTCGCCTTTGGCCGTATCGTGATCGGTGCACACTTTTTGACTGACGTGAGCTGCGGCTTTGCCCTGGTGTTGGCACTTGAGTGCCTTGCCGCACGCATTGCCTATCCGGGCGGCGTACAATAGCGGCGTTTAAATCATCGGGCCCATGCCCGGCTAGAGAGGATTGCCATGCTCGCGTTCAACAACGACTATTCCCACGGTGCTCATCCGGCAGTGCTGCAGGCGCTCGTCGATACCAACATGGAGCCGCAGCCCGGCTACGGTACCGATGCGTACACCGAGCGTGCCAAGCAGCTGATTCGCGAGGCCTGTCAGGCCCCCGATGCCGACGTGTTCTTGCTGGTGGGCGGCACGCAGGCCAACGCGACGGTGATTGACATGCTGCTCGCGCCCTACGAGGGCGTCGTTGCCGCCGAGACCGGCCATGTCGCTTGCCACGAGGCGGGCGCCATCGAGTTTGGCGGCCACAAGGTGCTCACCATCCCCGGCTACGAGGGCAAGATGCACGCCGAGGATCTCGAGAACTATATCCAGGTGTTCTACGAAAACGAGAGCTACGAGCACACGGTGTTCCCGGGCGCCGTGTACGTGAGTCTATCGACCGAGTACGGCACGCTGTACTCCAAGGCCGAGCTCGCGGCGATTCACGCGGTGTGCCAGAAGCGCGAGATTCCGCTGTTTGTGGACGGTGCTCGTCTGGCCTATGCACTGGCGGCCGATGAGTGCGACATTACCCTGCCCGAGCTGGCGCAGCTGTGCGACGTGTTCTACATCGGCGGCACCAAGTGCGGCGCGCTTTGCGGCGAGGCTGTGGTGTTCTGCGGCATGCACGCTCCGGCGCATCCCATTCCGCGTATTAAGCAGCACGGCGCGCTGTTGGCCAAGGGCCGCCTGACGGGCGTGCAGTTTGAGGCGCTCTTTACCGATGGCCTGTATTTTGAGATTGGTCGACAGGCGATTCAGGCGGCCCAGGCGCTGCGTCGTGTGCTGCACGAGCGCGGCTACCAGTTCTTTTTGGAGACGCCCACAAACCAGCAGTTCGTGATTCTGCCCAACGAGGACATGGCCCGCATTCGCGAGCATGCGGCGATCGAGTACTGGGAAAAGTACGACGATACCCACACGGTGGTGCGCTTTTGCACCAGCTGGGCCACGACGCAGGAGGACATCGACGCGCTGGCGGCTGTCCTGTAGCCTGATGTAATGACGAGGGGCCGCCTTGCGCTGGGTTGGCGCAAGGCGGCCTTTGTTTTTGAGAGAGAAGGGTTGTATGACCGAGATGTCCGAGCCGGCGATTCGCCTGGCGACGCCCGAAGACGCGCCGGCGTTGCTTGCCATCTATGAGCCGTATGTGCGCCAGACGGCGATTACCTGCGAATACGAGGTGCCGAGCGTTGAGGAGTTCGCCGGGCGCATCGAGCGTACGCTCAAACGCTATCCGTATCTGGTGATGGAGCTGGACGGGCGTCCGGTAGGCTATGCCTATGCGAGTCCGCTCAACAGCCGCGAGGCATACGACTGGTCGGTCGAGACGTCGATTTACCTGGCACGCGACGTGCGCCACGGCGGGCTGGGCCGCAAGCTGCACGATGCGCTCAAGCAGTGCCTGATCGCGATGGGCATCACCAACATGTGCGCGCTCATCGCCGTGCCGCACGACAAGGACGACGAGTATCTAACGCACAACAGCCAGGACTTCCATGCCCATATGGGATATCGCTTGGTGGGTGCTTTCGACCGCTGTGCCCAAAAGTTCGGCCGCTGGTACGACATGTGCTGGATGGAGCTGGTCCTGGCCGAGCGCACCCCCAACCAGCCCAAACCAACCTGGTTCCCCGACCTTCCCGCCTAAAACCACCACGAAGGTGCCTGTCCCTTTGTGGTGGTTAGCCGATGGGCTCGGTGTATTTGGCGCGGTCGGTGCGCTGGATACGCTTGGAGATATGGAGCGGGCGGCCGTCGGCGTCGTAGACGTAGTCGGTGATCAGGATTAGCGCCTGCCCGCGCTCGACGTTGAGCAAAAACGCCTCGTTTTGCGAGGCATAGCACACCTCAAAGGTCTTATGCCCCTGCGCCGGCGCGCGATGGAATTCTTGGCGCAGCGTCGCGTAGAGCGATCCGTTGAGGTCGCGATCGATGAGCGACCCAAAGCTTGGCGGCAGATACGTGGTCTCCAAGCACAGCGGGGCGTCGTCCAGATAACGCAGGCGGACAAGTTTGACGAGCTTGCTGCCCGCGGCGGCGTCAAAGAACTTAGCTATGCTGCCGGCCGCCTTGGTAAAGCCCGAGTCCACCGTGCGCGTGGTGGGCTTCATGCCCTGGCCTTCGACCTGCTTGGTATAGCTCGAAAACACCAGGTTGTTCTCGTGGAGCGCGGGCGTGTCGGCCACAAAGGTGCCACGTCCGCGCTCGGTGCGCACCAGGCCCTCGTCAACTAACACCTTAAGCGCGTGGCGCACGGTGCTGCGCGACAGCCCCGATTCGTCCATGAGCTCCATCTCGGACGGCAGCTTGTCTCCGCGTGCGTAGGTGCCGGCGGCGATGCGGTCACGCAGCGTACTCGCCAGACGCTCGTATTGGGCCAAGTTCTTTTTTGACGAAGTGCTCATGCGAACAACCTGTATCTAACTTGTATGCTTACTGAACCAAGCATGTATCCAACATGACAACAAAACCGCTGGTAATGGATTGTCGAAAACTTTACCAGCAAAATTTCTAAGACAAATATAGCATACAACTAGTCGACATAACCAAAACGTGTATGTAACTTGTATGCCATCGAGAGCATCAAACGAGAAGAAAGGCTGATGCACGATGACTACTCAGGAACAGGTTAAGGACGTCGTCTCCCAGGTTTTGGCTGACAAGGCAGACAAGGGCGGCATCAAGCGCGTCGTGTGGATTGGCGCCGGCGGATCCAACGGCGGCAACTATCCTGCCCAGTACTTTATGGAGCACGAGGCCACGCAGGTCGTGAGCTCCAGTTACACCAGCAACGAGTTCGTGCATGCCACCCCGGCCTACGTCAACGAGAACACCCTGGCCGTCGTCGTGTCCATGCGCGGCACCAAGGAGACCATCGTCGCCGCCCAGGTCGCCAAGGACCACGGCGCCAGCACCATCGCCATCTATGTTGACGAGTCCGGCCTCACCGAGGTCTGCGACTACAAGATCCAGTATGACAGCCTGGCCGTTGACGAGTCCTGCATGGGCCGTACCAACTCCGCCGTCGTGACCATGATCGCCATGGAGCTCACGCAGCAGACCGAGGGCTATGCCGAGTACGAGACCGCTATGGCCGCTTTCGACCTGGTCGACCCCATCTATCGCAAGGCCGTCGAGTACACCCGTCCGCTCGCTGCCAAGTGGGCCGAGCAGAACGCCGACAAGCCCTGCATCAACGTCATGGCTCAGGGCCCGCTCTTTGGTGCCGCCTACGTCTTTAGCATCTGCAATGTGCAGGAGATGCTGCAGATCGACTCCTGCACCATCAACACCTGCGACTTCTTCCACGGCCCCTTCGAGATCGTGGACAAGCGCACCTCGCTGTTCCAGCTCATCAGCGTCGGCCGCAGCCGCTGCAACGACGAGCGCGGCATCCGTTTCGTCAACCAGTACGGTGGCGATCGCGTCTATCAGCTCGACGCCAAGGAGCTTGGCCTCAACGACATCAAGGACAGCGTGAGCGAATACTTCAACCACCTGATCTTTGCCCCGATCCTCAACAACGTCTACATGCGTGCGCTCTCCGCCGTCACCCACAAGGATTACATGACGCGCCGTTACATGTGGAAGCTGGATTACTAAGGGATAGAGCGGCCTAACAGCCCAATACCCCTCATGAGTTGCGGTGGAATAGTTCCTGTTTGGGAGCGTGAAGCCTCTGTTTGAGAACTATTTCACCGCAACTGCTAGAGCGGCACTTGGGGACGTTCCCTTTCTGCCGGCACCTGCGACACTCCCTGTGTCAAGAGTTTTCCCGTTCGCCGATTTCAGTCTTGATAAATGTATATAACGACTATAACGTAGCATGAAACATATTGGAAACAGAACCAAGGAGGCTGCGTTGAAGAGAAGCAATATGGGCTATGCGTTGGTGCTGATCGCCGCCCTCATGTGGGGAACCATCGGCATCTTTGTTAACGGAATATCCGCCCTGGGCGTTTCGTCTCAGAGCATGGCGGCCTTTCGCCTGTTGTCGGGTGCCGTCTTGATGGCTCCGGTTTTGGTATTCATGGGTTGCCAGGGAGGTGCTCGTGAGGGAAAAGCCTCGGGTCCCATGGCGCTGTTCAAGGCAAGTCCTAAAGAGCTCGTCCCCTGCGCACTTGTCGGTATCGTCGGTTTGGCCGTCGCCAACACCTGCTATTACGAGTGCATGGGCGAGGTGGGCATGTCCACGGCCTCGGTGCTGCTCTATACCTCGCCGGTGTTTGGCGTCATGCTCGGCCGCGTGCTTTATCGCGAGGGCGTGACCCCCAACAAGCTCGTCGCCATCATCTTTAACATTGTGGGTTGCGTGCTCGCGGTGACGAGCGGGGACCTGTCCGGTTTCCATTTCTCGACTTGGGGCGTCGCGTCGGGTGTGATCGCCGGACTTTGCGGTGCGTTGCTGGCTGTGTTTAGCCGCATGGCCACCAAGACGCTGCATCCGCTGGCGGTGACGTTTTGGGGCTTTGTCTTTGGCGGATGCTTTATGGCTGTGCTTTCTGCTCCGTGGTCCGATGTAGCCGCGGCAATGTCCCCGCAGCTCATTCTGCTGTTCGCGGGCTTTGGCTTTATTCCGACGGCTCTTGCGTACATCTTCTATATGCAGGGCCTCTCTATGGACCTCGAGACGTCGAAGGTGCCGGTCGTGGCTTCGTTCGAAACCGTGGCGACCGTTCTGGTCGGTATTGGCATCTATGCCGAGTCCGCCGGCGCAATCAAGGTCCTGGGCATTGTGCTGGTGCTCGCGTCCATCCTGATCATGAACACCGACTTCTCCAAGCTGCGCAACAGTGTGTTTGTCGGCCATGTCATTGAGAGCATGACCTTTAAGCCCAACGCGTGGTGGACGGAGAAATCGCAGGACATGGATCTGTTCCGCGAGCGCACAGGCATCACGCTGGAGCCCACCGTGCAGGAAAGCCCCTGGTACTTCGTGCGATAGGGGGTTGCGCTCGGTGTCCGACCTGGGGTTATCCAGCCAGCGTCGGCCTACCCGGCTCCAACGTTTCAAGTACGTTAAACCCGTCAACGGTCGATTTTCACCCGCGAACGGTCTTTATACTAATTAGCAATATAAGCAACGTATAAGACGTTATAATGACCATAACGAAAAGGAGGAGGCAAGATGAATCAGATCATTCTCGCATCTCATGGCGGCCTGGCCGCAGGCGCCAAAGACACGCTCGAGATGGTTCTCGGCGACGTGTCGAACGTCCACGTCGTGTCGCTTGCTCGTGACGACAAGGAGCCCATCACCAATAAGGTGGACGCCATGATCGCCACGTTCAACGCGGACGACACCGTCTATGTGCTGACAGATATGCTCGGCAGCTCGGTTAACAACAACATGGTCGAGCTTTCCAAGAACGGCACGAAGTTCACGGTTGTCAGCGGTTTCAACATCCCGCTGGCGCTCACGCTCGCTATGAGCCCCGCCCCCGTCAAGGGCGCCGAGCTCGCGGCCCTCATCAACGAGGCCCGCACCGGTCTGACCAACCCCAACGCACCGGTCGAGGTTGCTGCGGCTCCCGCCAAGAAGGCTAAGGCGCCCCGTCACAGCTCCGGTCCCGCCAAGATCGTCCTCGCACGTCTTGACTACCGTCTGCTGCACGGCCAGGTCGTCTTTACCTGGACCACCAAGGTTCAGGCCGAGCGCATCATCGTCGTCGACAACGCTGCCGCCAACGATGACATCAAGAAGGGCGCTCTTAAGCTGGCCAAGCCCCAGGGCGTGCGCCTGAACGTCTTCACCGTTGAGCGTGCCCTTGCCAAGATGGACAAGCTCAACACCCTCGGCGAGCGCGTCATGTTCGTCTTTGGCAACACGGCCGAGATGCTGCAGTTCTGCCAGGGCTACAAGCTCGACGCCATCAACCTGGGCGCCACCGCCAACCACGACGGTGCCGAGCAGGTCGGCGGCAAGGACAGCTCCGTCTTCTTCGACGCCACCCAGAAGGCCGACGTCAACCAGCTGCTCGACATGGGCATCAAGCTCTACGTCCAGCAGACCCCTACGTATCAGAGCGTCGACATCGACGCCAAGCTGTAATCAACCAGGCATTTGCCTGACTGAAAGGAGAAGGGTATGAATGCGTTCATCAGTGCGGTGCTCGTCGGCCTCGTCGGCGTGTTCTGCATGTGGGACTCCCGCCTGCTCGGTCGTCTTAACTTCGAGCAGCCTCTCGTTGGCGCTACGCTCGTCGGTCTGCTGCTGGGCGATGTGCCCACCGGCCTTGCCGTCGGTGCCGCCGTCGAGCTCGTGTCCATGGGCCTGGTGCAGGTCGGCGCCGCCGTTCCGCCCGATATGGTCCTGGGCGGCATCGTGGCCGCTGCCTTCGCGTGCCTGACCGATGCTTCCGCCGAGACCGCCATGACGATCGCCATCCCGGTCGCCGTCCTGGGTCAGCTCCTCGGCATCGTGTTCCGTTCCATCATCGCCGCCCTCACCCATGTGGCCGATAGCGCGATTGATAACGGCAAGTTCAAGACCGCCTACCGTATGCACATCTGCGCCGGCTCCGGTCTGTACGCCATCATGTACTTCCTGCCGATCTTCCTGGCCGTCTTTGTCGGTACCGACCTGGTCCAAGCCATCGTCAACATGGTTCCCGAGTGGCTGTCCGTTGGTCTGAACGTCTCGACCAAGATCATGACCGCCTACGGTCTGGCCCTGCTGCTCACCATGATGATCAAGAAGGGTATGACCCCGTTCCTGTTCATCGGCTTCCTGCTCGCCGCCTACCTCAACCTGTCCGTCATCGCGGTCGCTCTGATCGGTGTGTGCCTGGCTATCGTCTTCATGGGCTTCAAGTTCAATGGCTCCCATGCAGCCGCCGGTGTCGATTCCGACTACGATCCGCTCGAAGACGACGAAGACTAAGGAGGAACACACTATGGCAACCGCAACCAAGGACGTGTCCCTGAACAAGAAGGTCAGCCAGTTCTTCTGGCGCTCCTGGGCCATCCAGGCCTCTTGGAACTACGAGCGTCAGATGAACATGGGCTTCCTCTACGGCATGGTCCCCACGCTCGATCGCCTCTATCCGGACGAGTCCGACCCCAAGCAGCTCGCTGCTAAGAAAGAGGCTTACCACCGTCACATGGCGTTCTACAACTGCACCCCGCAGACGAGCGCTTTCATCCTGGGCCTCGCCGCCTCCATGGAGGAGGAGTACGCCAAGGATCCCGAGAACTTCGATCCCGATTCGATTAACGCGGTCAAGACCTCCCTCATGGGCCCGCTTTCCGGCATCGGTGACTCCTTCTTCCAGGGCACCATCCGCGTTATCGCCTTTGGCCTGGGCGTTCAGCTGGCTCAGCAGGGCTCCATCATGGGTCCGATCCTGGCCATGCTCATCTCCATCGTGCCCTCCGTGCTGATCACGTGGTTCGCTGCCAAGATCGGCTACCAGGGCGGCCACGAGTACCTGAGCAAGCTCCAGGGTGGCGACCTCATGGAGAAGCTCATGTATGTCTGCGGCATCGTGGGTCTTATGTCCGTGGGCGGCATGATCGCTACGCTGATCGGCGCCACCACCCCGCTGCAGTTCGCTGAGGGCACCGTCGTGATCCAGGACATCCTGGACGGCATGATGCCCCAGATGATTTCCCTTGGCCTCACTGGCCTTATGTACTGGCTCATCAAGAAGAACGTCAACACCGGTTGGCTTCTCGTGATCGCCATCGTGGGCGGCATCGCTCTCTCCGCGGCCGGCATCCTGGCCTAGTCGCGACCAAGCGCCTAATCGCTTTCCCCCGGGGGCCTGCCTGGCATCCCATACCCCAGGCAGGCTTCCATCCCTAAACGTGTCAAAGGGACAGTTCCTTTGTCACATCCTCAACGGGCCGGCGACTCGGTCCTAACTACGGTAACCCTGCGAGCGTCCGGCAATGTGACGCCGCAACAAATCGAAAGGAATGTGTCAGATGTACGAGATCGACCTTAACCTCCCTAAGCAGATCGTCGCTGACGTCCTGTCCAACCACGAGATCCACAGCGTCGCTTTCGTCGGCTGCGGTGCTTCCATGTCCGACCTTTACCCCGCCAAGTACTTCCTGGCCAACAACACGGACAAGCTGAACGTTCAGATCTTCACCGCTAACGAGTTCAACTACGACACGCCTTCCTGGGTCAACGAGCACACCTTCGTGATCACCTGCTCCCTCGGTGGCTCCACGCCCGAGACCGTCGAGGCCAACAAGACCGCCAAGAAGCACAACTGCCCGGTCGTCTCCCTCACCAACAAGGCTGGCTCCGCTCTGACCGTCGACGCCGACCACGTCATCGTTCACGGCTTCCACGCCAACTACGCTGCCAAGTGCGAGAAGCCCGGCTACGCCATCGCTCTTGCTGTCGAGATTCTTCAGCAGACCGAGGGCTATGACCACTACGAGGACATGATCACCGGCCTCACCAACGTCTTCGAGCTCTGCGAGAACGCCGCTCAGTCCGCCAAGGGCCTCGCCAAGCAGTTCGCCCAGGACTTCAAGGACGACAAGATGATCTACTTCATGGCCTCCGGTGCCTCCGAGAAGATGGCTTATTCTCACGCCGCCTTCCTGTTCACCGAGATGCAGTGGATCGACGCCGCCGCCTACAACACCGGCGAGTACTTCCACGGCCCGTTCGAGGTTTCCACCGAGGGTAAGCCCTACGTCTTCTTCATGTCCGATGGTGCCACCCGTCCGATGGACGCCCGCGCCCTCACCTTCCTTAAGCGCATGGGCGCCAAGGTCGCTCTGATCGACTCCAAGGACTACGGCCTGGCTGACGCCGTGCCCGCGAGCGTCGTTACCTACTTCAACCCGCTGCTGCACCTCGCCGTTATGCGCGAGTACGGCAACCAGATCGCCGAGGCCCGTCAGCACCCGCTGACCATGCGTCGCTACATGTGGAAGCTTTCCTACTAATCACAAGTAAGTAAACCTTACGGGTTGATTGAGAGGGGATGGGGTTTGCACCCCGTCCCCTTTTTTGCTCTGGGGAGGGCGTGTTTGTCGCGTTACAAAACCCCAGATAAAACCTACCAAAATAAACCTGTCCCTTTTTGGCAGGTGGGAGGAGATGCGTATGATCAAGGCGGTGCTGTTTGACATGGACGGCGTGCTGGTCGATACCGAGTGGTTCTACAACCGCCGCCGCGTGGCGTTTATGGAAGAGAAGGGGTTTCACTTTGACGAGATCCCCGATCTTTCGGGGTCTAACGAGCCCGCCATTTGGGAGACGCTGGTTCCCGACGATATCGAGCTGCGCGAGCGCCTGCGCGTGGAG
>USCJ01000018.1 GCA_900553215.1 uncultured Collinsella sp. | reverse complement strand
GAGCCGTTATCGATGCAGATGACGCGGTCGGCGGTGTGATCGAGGTCGGACGTAATGTGGCTCGAGAGCAGCACGCTGCGCTGGCCGTCGGCGACAAAGGCAAGCAGCTCGTCGAGCAGTTCCTCGCGCGCCATGGGATCAAGGCCTGCGGTGGCTTCGTCCAAAACGAGCAGCTTGGCATTGTGACTGAGTGCGCAGGCAAGCTGCAACTTCATGCCCATGCCGCGGGAGAGGTCCCTGACCTTCGTCTTGGGATCGAGGCCAAATCGGTCGATGAATCCGGCGAACGTTTCGCAGCTCCACGTGGGGTACGCCGGGCCTACGAGCCTCTCGACCTGGCCCACCTTGAGCGTGGAGGGGAAGGGGCATGTGTCCAGGACAAGGCCGACGCGGGAGCGCAGGTGGCGCTGTGCCTCGTCGGGCGCGTTGGCGTCGCAGCGCTGTCCAAGCAGATGCGCCTCGCCGGCATCGAGCTTTATAAGCCCGAGCGCGGCGCGAATGGTCGTCGTCTTGCCGGCGCCATTTGCGCCCACAAAGCCAACGATCTGGCCGGGCTCCACGGCAAGTGTGACGTCTCGCAGTGAAAAACGGTCGCTCACACGGCGTGAGATGCCTTTGAGTTCTAGAAGGTTTTGCATGGTATAGCCTTTCTTGCAGATGGCTACTGCATGGTTTCGGGGGCTATCAGGTCGAGCATCTCGTGCAGCTTGTCGCGCGTAACGCCCAGGGCTTCGGCTTGGTTCGCCGCTTTCGCAAGCAGCTCTTCGATATGGCAGAGCTGGTTTTCGCGCAAGAGCTCCTGGTTGCCCTCGGCGACAAAACAGCCCTTGCCCTGCACGGTGCAGATAAACCCGAGCTGCTCCAGGTCGGCGTAGGCGCGCTTGGTGGTGATGACGCTCACGCCAAGATCGCTCGCGAGCGCGCGGATGCTGGGGAGTTTGGCTCCCGCAGTGAGTGTGCCCGAAAGGATCTGAGCTTTGACCTGTGAGGATATCTGTTCGTAGATAGGCTTATCGCTCGAATTGGATAGGATGATGTCCACAGCGGCTCCTTAGCTGTTGGGTTACACGTGTATATAACCGGTAAGCACAGTATATATACACTATGCACAGTTATGCAAGAGCTAAATGTGGAATAGCCCATCGGCGCCGCGCTTGCTCCAAAACAATCTCAATCTGTAACACCTGGGTCCGTTTTGGGTCGCCTGCTGTTACAGATCGAGATCTTATTTGCCCGCTTGCCTATTTGTCTCAGTCTGTAACAGTAAGAGTCGATTTGCGCGGCTAGATGTTACAGAACGAGACATTGGCGGCTCGCCTTCCCGTTTATCTCGATTTGTAACAGCTAGACCCAATTTGGGCGGTCAGATGTTACAAATCGAGATTGTGCCGGCGGGCCTGCCGGTTTGTCTTGATCTGTAACAGGTAGAGGCTCAAAACCCGTCTTACTGTTACAGATCGAGACAGTCCTTGAGGCGACTGCCAGGTGCACAACGAGCTTGGCTAATGAATTTGTCCTGATAGGTGCCCTATGGCGGGATTTCGCGGCTACAATGGTGCGGTTACAACGACGTAATGCACTCAATGCAAGAAAGGATCCGCATGGCAAGCCTGTCGGATGAAATCTCGTCGCGCCGCACGTTCGCGATTATCAGCCACCCGGACGCCGGTAAGACCACGCTTACCGAGAAGCTGCTGCTCTATACCGGCAGCATCCAGACTGCCGGCTCGGTCAAGGGCAAGAGCTCGGCCAAGCATGCCGTCTCGGACTGGATGGACATCGAGAAGGAGCGCGGTATTTCCGTTACCTCCTCGGTACTGCAGTTCACCTATAACGGCGCCTGCGTCAACATCCTCGATACCCCCGGCCACCAGGACTTCTCGGAGGATACCTACCGTACCCTTATGGCCGCCGACGCCGCAGTCATGGTCATCGACGGCGCCAAGGGCGTCGAGGCCCAGACCAAAAAGCTCTTTAAGGTCTGTACGCTGCGCCATATTCCCATCTTCACCTTTGTGAATAAGCTCGACCACGAGGCTCGCGATCCGTTTGAGCTCATGGAAGAGATCGAGAACGTCCTGGGTATCAATACGTATCCCATGAACTGGCCGATCGGCAGCGGCCGCAACTTCCGCGGCGTGTTCGACCGTCAGACCCGTCGCGTCATTGCCTTTGAGGGCGACGGCCACGCCAACGCCACCAAGAAGGTCGCCGAGGTCGAGGCCGAGCTGGGCGATCCTTCCATGGACGAGCTTATTGGCGAAGAGAACCATAAGAACCTGATGGACGACATCGAGCTGCTCGATGGCGCCGGCGACGAGCTCGACTTGGATGCCGTGGCCTGCGGCAAGCTGAGCCCGGCGTTCTTTGGCTCGGCGCTCACCAACTTTGGCGTGGAGCCCTTCCTCAAGGAGTTCCTGCGTCTGGCCCCGACGCCGCGCGCCTATACCGATACGCTCACCAGCGAACCGGTCGATCCCTGCCGCGATGACTTTAGCGGCTTTGTGTTTAAGATCCAGGCCAATATGGACAAGAACCACCGCGACCGCATCGCCTTTGTGCGCATTTGCTCGGGCAAGTTCGAGCGTGGCATGGACGCCTTCCACGTGCAGGGCAACCGCAAGCTCAAGCTTGCCACGGGCACGTCGATGATGGCCGATGACCGCGCCATCGTGGACGAGGCGTACGCGGGCGATATCGTGGGCCTGTTCGACCCGGGTATCTTTAGCATCGGCGACACCGTGTGCTCCGGCAAGCGCCACGTGCAGTATCCGCAGATCCCGACGTTTGCCCCCGAGATGTTCGCTCGCATTACGCAGGTCGACACGCTCAAGCGCAAGCAGTTCGTCAAGGGTATGGAGGAGCTTGCCCAGGAGGGTGCCATCCAGATCTTCCGCGAGCTGGGTGCCGGCATGGAGAGCGTCATCGTGGGCGTGGTCGGTGTGCTGCAGTTTGAGGTACTCGAGCGCCGCCTCAAGGCCGAGTATCGTGTTGAGGTCCGTCGCCAGCCGCTGCCCTATACGGACATCCGCTGGATTCAGAACGACCCCGATACCATTGATATCCCGGGCCTTTCGCTCACGCGCGACACGCTGCGCGTCGAGGACATGCGCGGCGGCAAGCTGCTGCTGTTCACGAGCCCGTGGAACGTGGACTGGGCAACCGATCACAACCCCGATCTTATCCTGTCGGAGTTTGGCAACGTAACGTTTTAGCGCACCGGCGCGGTGGCCCTGTGGGGCTGCCGCGTCGTTTGCTTGCCTGATGCCGCGTGAGCGGCTATTATACCCACCGTCGTCTCAAGACCGTGACGTCCGAGCAGTTCGGGTCCGATATCCTGCTCGTTAAACCTAAAACCAAAGGAGTACATAATGATCAAGAAGGTCATGGAGGACTACAAGGTCCTGTTGCGGAGCATTCCCGCGGCAACGGTTTCGCTGTTTTTCGTGAGCGTCATCATGATGAACCTGCTGGCCAACAAAGAGCTCATCAGCCTGCCGTATCTGGCACTCGATTGCGGCTTTGTGGTGAGCTGGGTTTCGTTTTTGTGCCAGGACATGATCTGCAAGCGCTTTGGCGCCAAGGCATCCATCAAAATCTCTATCCTCGCGCTGCTGGTCAACCTGGCCGTGAGCCTGTGCTTTTGGGCATGCTCGCTCACGCCCGGCATGTGGGGCGCCTACTACGACACGGGTATGATCGAGGTCAACACCGCCCTTAACGCCACCATCGGCGGCACCTGGTACGTGGTGCTGGGCTCTTCGCTGGCAATGCTCGTTTCTGCCGTGGTTAACTCCACGCTCAACCAGTCGCTCGGCCGCATGCTCAAAAAGAATAACTTTGCGAGCTTTGCCTTCCGCTCCTATGTGTCTACGGGCATCGGTCAGTTTGTCGATAACCTGGTCTTTGCCATTGTGGTGAGCCACACGTTCTTTGGTTGGACCTGGGTGCAGGTCCTTATGTGCTCGCTGACCGGCGCTGTTGCCGAGCTGCTGTGCGAGGTCTTTCTGAGCCCCGTGGGCTATAAGGTCGTGCGCGGCTGGGAGCGCGAGAATGTGGGCTCCGAGTACCTCGAGCGCCACGCAACCGCCTAAGGAGCAAGTATGCGGGTTTTGATCACGGGCGCTTCGGGCGGTATCGGAGCCGCGTGCGTGCAGCGCTTTTTGGACGAGGGCCACGAGGTCGTGGGCTTTGACCTGCTGCCGGCGGCGGTCGAGCACGAGCGCTACCGCCATCTGATCGTTGATGTACGCGAGCCTAACTCGTTTCCAGGCGACCTTGAGCCTCAGGTAATCGTGAACGTTGCCGGTGTACAGGATTCGGCCGATGACATTGCCGCCAACCTGCGTGGCACCATCAACGTGACCGAACGCTACGCCTTTGTGGGGGAGGGGCTTGCCGCCAAGCCGACAGCGGCTATCAAATCCGTGGTCAATGTGGGGTCGGCGAGCGGACATACGGGATCGGAGTTTCCCGCCTATGCCGCCAGCAAGGGCGGCGTTATCGCCTACACCAAGAACCTTGCAAACCGCCTAGCACCGCAGGCCATCGCCAACAGTGTGGACCCGGGCGGCGTTATCACGCCGCTCAACCGTTGCGTGATGGAAGACGAGCGCCTGTGGAACCAGATTATGGAGCTCACGCCGCTTAAGCGCTGGGCTACCGCCCAGGAGATCGCTGAGTGGATCTACTTTGTGGGCGTGACCAACCGTTTTATGACCGGGCAGAGCCTGCTGATCGATGGCGGCGAGGCCGGCCGCACACAATTTATTTGGCCCGAATAGGAAACGCGCCCGATGGAAAGCCGTCGGGCGCGTTTTTGATGTACCGGTTTTTATCCGAGGCAAGTCCAGTTGACGGGGGTCGAGCCGTGCTGTTCGAGTAGCCGATCAGCTGCCGAGAAGGGGCGCGACCCCATAAAAGCGGGGAGTTCTGCCGTGGCACGGTTGGCCGAAAGCGGCGAGGGGTGCGTAGAGGCCAGACAGAACTTGCCGGTTGCCTTTCCCGCGCCGGTCGCGGCAAGCTTGCCCTCGACCATCTGCTGGGCAAAGCGACCCCATGCCAAAAAGACTACCGGCTGGGGCAGCTGGCAGCAGCGCTCGATGACGTAGTCGGTCAGGGTGCTCCAGCCCAGCTTGGCGTGCGAATTGGCGGCATGCTCGCGCACGGTGAGTGTGGTGTTGAGGAGCAGGACGCCCTGTTGTGCCCATGGGGTTAGGTCTCCCGTGGCGGGAATGGGGCAACCCAGATCGGCGTTGAGTTCCTTATAGATGTTGCGCAGGCTCGGCGGCAGCTTGGTTTGCGTCGCGGGGACCGAGAACGAAAGCCCCATGGCCTGGTTGGGTCCGTGATAGGGGTCTTGACCCAAGATGACAACTTTGGCTTGGTCTGCCGGCGTGTAGACGAGGGCATTGAGGATGTCGTCTTGTGCCGGGTAGATGGTCTGCTCGGCACGCAAAAGGGCGATGCGCTCGAGCAGCTGGTTCGTAGTGTCACGTACCGGCTGCGGCGCATCGCCCAACCAGGTTGCTATGTTGCGGTCGCGAGTTGCGGTGTCCATGGGGCTCCTTTATGGCAGATACTCTGTTGGTATCTATTGTAAAGGCGCACCGATTGCCTTTATGCCGCGGCTGTATGAAGAGTGGGGTCTACGAGACGCGCTCGGTCGCTCCTGCCATGTGAGCGTGTCCTTGCGAGCGAAGGCACGGGAGCTCGACGGTTGCCACCATCACGCCGGTGAGGATGAGGGCGGCGCCAAAGAAGGCGATGGGGCTCAGGACCTCGCCGACCAGGAAGAACGAGAAGACAGCGGAGCAGACCGGCTCGAGCGAGAAGGCGAAGCCGGTGGTCTCGGCGGGCACGTGGGGCTGCACGAGCGTTTGGGTGATAAAGCCATAGGCAGAGCAGATGAGCGCGAGTGCGACGACGACCGCGACCTCGCTCGGCGTGCTGGGAAGCGTAAAGCCGCCAAAGGCAAATGCGGCGATGCCCGAGAACAGGCCGCCAAAGCCCAGCTGCCAAACGCCCAGAGCCAGCGGGTCGACATCTTCGACAAAGCGCTTCGCCACAATGATATGGCCGGCATAGACAAAAGCGGAGAGCAGCATGATGATCGCGCCGGGATTCAGGCTGGTAAAGTCGGCACCCGAGAGCAGCAGCATACCGCAGGTGACGATGGCGGTGCCGATGAGTACCTTGCGCTCGGGGGCGCGACGCAGCAGGGCGGCGTTGGCAAACGGCACGATCACGACCGTCAGGCTCTGCAAAAAGCCGGCGGTGGAGGCGGAGGTAAGGCTGGAGCCCAAGCACATGCAGGTGAGCTCGGTTGCCATGATGGCGCCGATGATGGCGGCGCGAACCATCAGGTCGCGGTTAATGCGCAGCGCGTGCTTGTGGAAGAGCAGCAGGCAGGCCACAAAGGCGATGATGCAGCGCAGCGCAACGATGCTCGTGGCGTTCATGCTGTCCATGCCGATCTTCATGAGGGGGTACGAAAAGCCCCATGCGACGGGAACGGAAAATGAGAGCGCGATTGCTTTTTTGCGATCCATGGGACTCCTTTTGTTACAGAACGGTTTCGCAAAAAGGATTCTGCTCCCAGATGTGGATGTAGTAAAGCGAATGTATCTTCAGTATGATTAAGAAATACTAATGTTGCTAGAAAAAGCGCTGGCAAAACGTTTTACGGCTACATCGATGTGGAGGCACGATGGCATCGCGATATCAGATTGTATGTATGGTGGTCGATTGCGGCAGTCTGAAGGGCGCGGCCGACGAGCTGGGCTATACGCAAAGCGCGGTGAGCCAGGCCGTCAAGGCGCTCGAGCGCGAGCTGGGCACCACGATTATCGAGCGCGGTAAGCAGGGCGTATCGCTTACGCGCGACGGCAAACAGTATCTGCCGTATCTGCGCCAGATTGTAACTGCCGAGGCCGAGCTCGAGGGCAAACGCCAGGAGTTGCTGGGACTCTCCTCGACCGATATTCGCATTGCGACGTTTACCAACGTGAGCCGTACCGTGTTGCCGCGCGTGATTCGCGACTTTGGGGCCCTGCACCCGGGCGTGCACTTTACCCTCAAGCAGGGCGATTACACGCGCAACGCCCAGTGGGTGCACGATGGCGTGGTTGACTTTTGCTTTACGGCGCGCGGATTTACCGCTGGGCTCGAGAAGCGCGTGGTCTATCACGACGAGTTGGTGGCGCTGCTGCCGACCGCGCATCCGCTGACGGCAAAGGAAAAGGTGACGCTCGCCGACCTGGCGTCCGAGCCGTTTGTGCTGCTGGATGAGGGCGAACAGAGCCTGGTGCTCGATGCATTCGCGGCGCATGGGCTGTCGCCGCACGTGACGAGCGAGGTGACCGACGACTACACCATCATGGCGATGGTGGAGGAGGGCCTAGGCGTGAGCATGCTCTACCGTCGTACGGTCGAGGGCATGAAGGCCGGTATCCGCGTGCGTCCCATCGTGCACGCTCCCTCGCGCGATGTGGTGGCGGCTTGGCGCAGCTGGGACACCATGCCTATCGCCACGAGGCGCTTTATCGATTATATGAGCTCGCATATCGTCAGCTAGTTGCCGTATGCCGCCTTGCCGCGCATGCCTAGCGCGTCCCGGTCTTGGCTTGCGCCAGACGGTAGGTGCGTGCCGGGTGACAGAGCAATACCGCCACGACCATAAAGAACGCCGTGGTGCCCAGGCTGATGGGGTAGACCATCATGATGTTCGGAAAGGTGCGGAAGTGCGGGAACACGCAGAACACCCAATAGAAGCGGATGCCGCAGACACAGATCATGGTGATGAGGGCAGGCATGAGCGAGATGCCAAAGCCGCGCAGGTAACCGGACATGTTTTCGTAGAACATGCTAAAGGCGTATGCCGGGAAGATCGAGCACACGCGGATATAGCCGATCGAGACGATGTTGGGATCGCTGTTAAAGAGCGACAAGATCTCGCGCCCTAGGCCGACAATAACGATGATCGTGGTGAGCGCGACGATGCCGCCTTCGACCAGGCAGACCTTGAGCGTCTTGGTGCAGCGGTCGATCTGGCGAGCGCCGTGGTTTTGCCCCACAAAGGTGGTGCAGGCCTGGCTAAAGCTGTTGAGCAGGTTGTAGCACACATACTCCAGGCTCATGGCGGCGCTCGATGCCGCCATGACCTCGGTGCCCAGGCTGTTGATGGCGGACTGGATGATGATGTTGGCGACGGCAAAGACGGCGCTTTGGATGCCGGCGGGCAGGCCAATCTTGACGATGCGCTTGAGAGCGACGGGGTCTAAGCCTAAGTCGCGTGGGGTGACGCGGACGACGGAGTCGGTTTTGAGCAGGCGGATAAAGAGTGTGGCGGCGCTGACGGTGTAGGCGATGGCGGTGGCGATGGCGACGCCCGCGACGCCCCAGTGGAGTACGGGGACAAAGATGAGGTCCAGACCAATGTTGAGGACGGTGGACACGGCAAGCGCCTGCAGCGGCATGCGGGTGATGCCGACGGAGCGGAAGATCGCGGCCTCAAAGTTGTAGAGCAAGATCGAGGGCATGCTGCGCAAAAAGACGCGCAGGTAGAGCGAAGCGAGCGGCATGGTTTCGGCGGGAACGTTGAGCGCCGCGAGCATGGGCTCGGCAAAGATCTCGCCCAGCGCGATGACGACAAAGCCCACAAGCGCCATGAGAATCGAGGTGTGGACGGCGCGTTTGACCATGTTCTGATCGTTGCGGCCGATAGCGTTGGCGATGACTACGTTGGAGCCAAGCGACAGCCCAATAAACAGGTTGATCATAAGGCTGGTAAGCGGAACATTGGAGCCGACCGCCGCCATGGCGAGCGTTCCCTGGTCGCCCGAGAAGTTACCGATGATGACCGTGGCAATGAGGTTCGACAGCTGCTCTAGGATACTCGTGGCGGCGACGGGAAAGGCGAACAGAGGAATATTGCGCCATAGCGAGCCGGTGGTCATGTCAATGTGCTTAGATGCGGTATCAGCCATACGCTCTCAATCTTTAATATGCTTTTCCGTGCTTATTTGCGCAGACGATGATACTCCTAATGCAACCAGTCGGCACTTAGGCAGTCGGCACTTAGGGACGTTCCTTTTCTGCCGGCAGCTGGGGACACTCCTTAGTCATTCAAGAACGTCCCCAATGACTAGGTGGGGAAGGCGTGCGACAATGGTGGGCGTTGTGTTGTTCGCGCTAAGGAGTTGCCATGTTGTTGTGTCCCGTTTGCCATGAGCCGTTGGTGGACGACGAGCGCGGTGCTGCATGTGCGGGCGGACACCGGTTTGACCGTGCGCGCGAGGGCTATCTGTATCTGCTGCGCTCGTCCAAGAGCGGCGACTCCATGGGCGATCCCAAGTCGCAGGCGCGCAGCCGTCGCGACTTTCTTAACCGCGGTTACTATGCGCCGTTGCGCGATGCGATGGTCGAGCTGGTGCGCGAGCGGGTGTCTGAACGTGCCGCGTCTACGAACGGCCCCATGACCTTGCTCGATATTTGCTGCGGCGAGGGCTACTACACCAGCGCCATGGGTGCGGTGCCGGGCGTGGATGCTTACGGTTTCGACCTGGGCAAAGAGATGGTGCGCCTGGCCGCCAAGCGCGGCGATGCGACCTACTTCGTGGCCAACATGAAGGATATCCCTGTGGCCGATGGCGCCTTCGATATGGTGACCGAGCTCTTTGCCCCCTTTAACGAGCGCGAGTTTGCCCGCGTGCTGGCACCCGAGGGCTCGCTCTACACCGTGGTGCCGGGTGCCCGTCATCTGTTTGGGCTCAAGGAGGTGCTCTACGACACGCCGTACCTTAACGACGAGAAGCTGCCGAAGACGACCGAGCTCGAGTTGGTGGGAACGCAGCGGGTGTCTGCGAACATTACGCTCCAGACCCAGGCTGACATCGAGGCGGTGTTCCAGATGACGCCGTACTACTACCGTACGCGCCCCGCCGACAAAGAGCGCCTGGCAAACCTGGACACTCTTCAGACCGACATCGACTTCATCATCGCCGAGTACCGCCACTAATCTACCAAAAAGGGACAGGTTTATTTTGGCAGGTTTTATCTGGGCAAATGCAAAGGGCCGACCGCGGAGATGTGCGATCGGCCCTTTTTAGTTGCTTGGCTGCAGAGGCTATGAGAAGCGAGCGCTTACAGGCGGTCCTTGTTCTCGGCCTTGACAGCGTGCGCCTGCTGAACAAAGAACAGGTCGTACACCACGATGACAAAGGCGCCAAAGTTGATGGCGTCGCCGCCAAACGCGGGAAGCGTGAGCACCGCCTGGGCAAGCGTGGCGACTGCAGCAACGATACCGAGCTTAAACGCGCCGTCAACCTGCGAAGGCTTGTTGGCACCCTTGATGCCCGCAACGCCCGCGGCAAGATCGATGAGGCCCTTGGCGATAATCACGGCCGCGGCGAGCATGGCGTTCGATCCGTAGGTGGACTCGAACTTGCCGGTCGCGATGCCGGCGATTCCTATGACGAGACTGGCGATGCCCAGAACAAAATAAATCAGGGCAAGGATTTTGAGTGTCTTGCGAGTGAAGCTCATGGCTGGTCCTTTCGATACGAGTACGCCAACCTGGCGCACCCTATGTGCTGCACATATGGTGAAGCACATTGTAGTTCAACGCGGCGATGCATGCGCCTGAAAGCGTCTCTTGCCTGCACGGTTCAACCTTTCAAAAAGGAAAGCTGGACGTAAGTCAAATCGATGGCAGCGCATGCGCGGCGCTGCGATGATGAGGCCATGGTAAGAGCTGGACCGAAGGAGGAGCCATGATGTACGGAGTCAAGCAAGTGGATGAGCCGCGGTCGCTGGGAAGGCGCATGAGTGATTCTGTGATCGCTGCCGTGTGCACGGTATTGATGGCGGTGCTTTGCATTGGGATGCTGTGGACCATGTCGCATGTGGGACAATAACGGACGGTTGGGTGCCGACATGAATGGCGCCCATGTATTCGTTTTGTTTGCTAAGGAGTGTCCATGGGCGTCGTCGATCCCTTTTCTGTTGCTCGGGCTGCTGGGCTCGAGCTCGTGCGGACGTCCGAGGGCCTTACGCTCACCGACGGCACGATGGAGTTGCGTGCCGATTTTGGCCGCATGCTTCCACGGCTCAAGCAGGGTCGTCTGCAGCAAGAGCTGTTGGTAAAGGCTGCGCGCACAAAAGGCATCGAACAACCATGGGCGATTGATGCCACAGCAGGCTTTGGCGAGGACTCGCTGCTGCTGGCGGCCGCGGGCTTTACCGTCGATCTGTATGAACAGGATTGCGTGATCGTGGCGCTTCTCAAGGATGCCTTGGATCGCGCGACAGATGATCCGGCGCTTGCGACAGCCGTGGCCCGCATGCGCTTGCATGCGGGCGAGGACAGCATCGCCGGCCTTCGCCATGTAGCTGAGCTGATCGGGCAGGGCGAGCTCACCGCTCCTGACGTGGTATATCTGGACCCCATGTTTCCCGGGCGCACCAAGAGCGCGGCGGTGAAAAAGAAGTTCCAACTCTTGCATCATCTGGAACAGCCGTGCGCCGACGAGGAGACGCTGGTCGAAGCCGCGCTTGCGGTGCACCCGCGTAAGGTCGTTATCAAGCGGCCGGTGAAGGGGCCGCTGCTTGCCGGCGTTAAGCCGAGCTATCAGCTCGCGGGCAAGGCCGTTCGCTACGATGTTTTGGTGCCGCCGCGCCCGTAGCTTGCGCACGATGGCCGGCGCTTCGCCAGCGCCGTGCCGAAGTGGCGCCTATTTCCAAGGGTGCGACGTCAGGTGCCATCCGCCGCAGTATTCGCATTTGTAGCAGGCAAGGCCGCGCCGCCCGCGGTTTTCGCAGTCGGCCATAACTGCCTCGGCCTCGGCGCGCGTGTCGTAACGGTTTTTGCGTTCGCACGACTTGTAGCGCCAGGCTTCATCGCGCTCGGCGTCTAGTGCGTCGCGGCGCTCGTCTTCGCGCGCAAACAGATCGCTCATATCGCCGCCGGTGGCAGCGCCCAAAAACTCGCTTTTGGCCTTTGACCAGGCGGCTCGCTTTTTGCTTCCCATCCGCTTCGCGCCCCTCTCCAAACGTTGGTATCATTGCTCAGTCAAAGTGATACCAATAAACGTGAGGTCGCCGCGTGATGATCAGAAAAACCCTCGATACCGACATTCCCGCCGTCATGGCTATCTATGACGCGGCCCGCGCCTTTATGCGCGCGCATGGCAACGCCACGCAGTGGCCCGAGGGCACGCCTTCGGCCGAGCAGCTGGCTGCCGATATTGCCGCTGGTGGCAGTTACGTGTGCGAAGTCGACGGCCGCGTGGTGGCGACGTTTGCCTTTTTACCGGGTCCGGACGAGTGCTATGACGTGATTGAGGACGGTCAATGGCGCAGCGACACTCCGTATGCCGTGCTGCATCGCGTGGCATCCGACGGCACCGCGCACGGTATCGCGGCGGCGATGTTTGCCTTTGCCAAGGAATGCGCCGACCATCTGCGTATTGACACGCACGAGGACAACTTGCCCATGCAGGGCGCCATCGCCAAGGCGGGGTTCGAGCGTGTCGGTATCGTCTATGTGTCCGACGGCACGGCGCGTGTCGCGTTTGATTGGCTGCGCGAGGCGTAGGAGCCAAGGCACGTATCATCACCCAGCTCAAATAAAAAATGGCCCCGAGTGGGGCCATTTTTGGTAAAACGCGTCGTTGTGGGACTCGCATTGTTACCGCCCCAGATGAACCCGGGCAGACAAAAAGGGGAGGTGCCGGCTTTCGCAAGGCGCGAACCTACGAAAATCGCCGCGCGGCAACGCGGGGCGATGAGCTCGGTCGGGGGATAGGGCCCGCTTCGCCCACCGGCCCGTAAATTGTATCATCCAGTGTGGAGCGTGAACGCCCGTTGCCGCGTGCGATGGGCTTGCAATAAGAGGAGAGCCATGTCGAAGCAAGCGGTCGTTGGAATCTTGGCGCATGTCGATGCCGGCAAGACCACGTTGGCCGAGGCCATGCTGTTCAACGCGGGCCGCATTCGCAAGCGTGGCCGCGTGGACGATGGCGATTCGCATCTGGACACTAACACGATCGAGCGCGAGCGCGGCATCACGATTTTCTCGTCGCAGGCCGTGCTCGACCACGGCGATACCCACGTCATGCTCGTGGATGCTCCCGGCCATGTCGATTTTTCTGCCGAGGCGGAGCGCACACTGCGTGCCCTGGACTACGCGATTCTGGTGGTGGGCGCCAACGATGGCGTGCAGGGGCACACCGAAACCCTGTGGTGCCTGCTTGCACGCTATGACATCCCGACGTTCATCTTCATCAACAAGATCGATTTGGAGAATCCCGGCCGCGATGTTTTGCTGGCACAACTTGGGCAGCGTCTTTCCGAAGGCCGTCTGGATGCCAACGAACTGTTGGCGGGCGGTGCCGTTCAGGAGGACGCTGCTGCGTTGGACGAGGCGGCGCTCGAGGAGTTTTTTGAAGCGGGTGAGCTTTCTGTCGTAACGCTGTCGCGCATGGTTGCCGAGCGCAAGCTCTTTCCCTGCTTTGCCGGCTCGGCGCTCAAGGACCAAGGCGTGGACGAGCTGTTGGATGGCATGTGCGCGCTGATGCGTGAACAGGCGTGGCTCCCGGAGTTTGCCGCGCGCGTCTATCGTGTCAGCCGCGGAGATCGCGGCGAGCGTTTGGCTTGGGTTAAAGTGACCGGTGGCACGCTGCGCGCCAAGCAGATGATTGACGGACGTTCCGGTGCCGGGGCATGGGAGCAGAAGGTCGATCAAGTACGCATCTATAACGGCGAGAAGTATGAGCTTGCGCAAGAAGTTGCTGCTGGCGGTATTTGTGCCGTGACGGGTCTTGCGCACGTTCGCCCAGGGG